>NZ_JACKZU010000069.1:0-26104 GCF_014222165.1 Nostoc sp. 2RC | reverse complement strand
GCCCCACGCCCCATTCGCTATTACTTACTTCAACTCAAGACTTACTTGCTGTAAGTTACCGGTGAAGGTAAAGGGTATTTGGTAGGTGTCAACTACGGGAGTACCTGTGTCTCTACCGACATCGAAGGTTTCATCTAGGGCTAAACGATAAGCAATGGTTTTTTCGATTCGACCCTCGGCTACTTGCTGTTGGTTGATGAATAGTTTGCCGATTCCGCCTTTACCTACAGTGCCTCCGTCATAATCAAAGTCGAACTGTATTGTCGATTTCCCTGGGGGCAATTTTTCCGGGGATTGAATGATGTAGCGAACGGCATTGGCATAGTTGTAAACGTAGGTGGGCTTGCTATCTTCAAGGAAAAAGCTCCAACCGGCAAAACGTCCGCCTTGGGTTAAGAGGATACCTTCTGCACCAGTTTCGGGGATTTCTACGTTAGCTGTGATGCTGAAGGATCTGTTTTTTAAATTTGGGGCGCTACCTTCTGGGATGCCAAATACCCCAGGATAATAAGTAAAGTTTGTGCGTCCGGCGGTGAGGCTAGGGCGAATTTTGACATCAAATCGGTCTAGAACGCGATCGTCTAATGGTAAGACTTGATGCTTACGGGCTTCTTTGAAGAATAATTTTTGCAGTTTTTCTAGCTTCTCTGGATTTTCTGGAGCGAGGTTGTTGGCTTCGCTGAAATCTTCTGCAATGTTGTACAGTTCCCATTTATCTGTATCAAAGTCGCCTTTGACGGTACGTTCCCAAGGCAAGCGGCCATGACGCGCTGCGGCTACCCAACCGCGATGGTAAATGGCTCGGTTACCAAACATCTCGAAGTACTGAGTTTCGCGATGGGAGGAAGCATCGGGATTATCAAAGGTATAGGCAAGGCTAGTACCTTCTATTGGTTGTTGCTTGACTCCATTCACTTCTTTGGGAGCAGTAACTCCCGCTACTTCTAAAATGGTGGGTGCAATATCAATTACGTGATGGAATTGGCTGCGGATTCCACCTTTGTCTTTAATGCCTTCACCCCAAGAAATTATTAAAGGGTTGCGAGTTCCACCAAAGTGGGAGGCGATTTGCTTTGTCCATTGGAAGGGAGTATTAACTGCCCATGCCCAAGGGGCGGGAAAATGGTTGAATGTCTTGGGGCTGCCCAAGTCATCATAGGAAGCAAGCAGTTGTGGCAGATTTTCGGGTACGCCGTTGAAGAATTTCAACTCGTTGACGGTACCTGTTAAGCCGCCTTCTGCACTTGCACCGTTATCTCCCACAACATAGATGACCAGGGTGTTGTCTAGTTCGCCGAGTTGGTCAACTGCATCAATTAACCTGCCGATTTCATAATCTGTGTGGGCGAGAAATCCGGCAAATACTTCCGCCATGTGAGATGAGAGTTTCTTTTGGTCAGCCGAAAGGGAATCCCAAGCTGGCAATTCTTCGGGACGGGGTGTAAGTTGGGCATTGGCAGGAATCACACCCAGTTGTTTCTGACGGGCAAAGATTTCTTCGCGTAATTTATCCCACCCTTGGTCAAATTTACCTTTGTACTTATCAATCCAAGCTTTGGGGGCGTGGTGGGGTGCATGGGTGGCTCCGGTGGCGAGATAGGCGAAGAAGGGTTTGTCAGGAGCTATGGATTGTTGGTTGCGAATCCAGGCGATCGCATGATTTACTAAGTCTGGTGTCAGGTGGTAATCCGGGTTATTTGCTGGTTTCTCGACTCGTTTAGTATTTTCTACCAATGCCGGACTCCATTGGTTAGTATCGCCACCAAGAAAACCGTAAAAGTACTCAAATCCTAATCCTGTGGGCCAGCGATCGAAAGGCCCAGCGACGCTGGTTTCAAAGTCTGGTGTATTGTGCCATTTACCGAAAGCAGCCGTATTATAGCCATTTTGTCGTAGCACTTCGGCCACCGTGGCAGCACTTTTAGGTAAAATAGTTGTGTAGCCAGGATAACCAGTAGCTAATTCCTCAACTACCCCCGTATTTACTGAATGGTGATTGCGTCCAGTTAACAATGCTGCTCTGGTGGGGGAACAAAGGGCTGTGGTATGAAATTGGTTGTAACGCAATCCGCTTTCGGCTAGGCGAGTCAAGTTAGGAGTTTCCACCGGGCCGCCAAAGGTACTGGCTTGTCCAAAGCCAACATCATCTAATATCACTAGTACAACGTTGGGCGCTTTGTCTGGAGCAGTAATCTGTTGGGGAAAATCTGGTTTTGAGTCTTTGTAGGTAATGCCAATTTTGCCCTTAAATTCTGGTTGGGGAATGGGTAAAACCTGTGATGTGGCTGCAAAGGCAGGACTAGTAACCGTCAATATAGTGATGACGAGAGATATGATGAGCGATCGCCAAAGAAAATGCAACATAAACTAATTGGTTATTGATTGAGTAGGGAGTGGGGGAAGAAAGTGTTTTGTTTATTTCATAGGGTGGGAATACTCTGAACTAAACGAAATCCGATATGGCTAGTTCCGGTGTCCGGGGCTTGAGATTCTCGTGCCGCAGGACGGAAGCGGCTGCAATAGTTGGGCGCACAAAGGTAAGAGCCTCCTTTAATGGTGTGTAAGACATTTTCTGTGGGTTTGTTGGGGTCAAAGCTGAGTTTTGGCCCTGTGGGATCGACACTATGGTTTTTCTGGTCATGCCCTACCCCAAACAAATCTGAGGTCAATTCCCAAACATTACCTGCCATGTCGTAGAGACCGTAACCGTTGGGTGGAAAGGAACCTACGGGGGCAATACCTACGTAACCATCACTTTTGGTATTAAAAAAGGGAAAAATTCCTTGCCAGGTGTTGGCTTTTTTCTCAGAATATTGCTCGCCCCATGTATAAGTCGCGCTCTCCAAACCACCACGGGCGGCGTATTCCCACTGGGCTTCACTGGGTAGGAATTTTCCCGCCCATCGCGCGTAGGCTACGGCATCTTCATAGGCAATATGAACCACTGGGTAATTTTCTTTTCCAGCTATCGCACTTTCCGGGCCGAAGGGATGCTGCCAATTGGCTCCAGTGCGCCAATACCACCAACTCAACAGCTTTGCTCCTGGCTTTGCCATCTCAAACACCAAAGAACCCGGTAATCTCTGCTCCTCTGATAAGTCGGGAAATTGTTCTTTGGATAAAGGGCGCTCTGCAACTGTTACATATCCTGTTGCTTTGACAAATGCTGCGAACTGTGCATTTGTCACTTCATATTTATCGATGCAAAAAGGACTCACTGTAACATCAAAAGCCGATCGCTCTTCCACAAAAGCAGAATTATTCGATCCCATTGTGAATGTTCCTGCTGGAATTAATACCATTTCTTGGGGACAGGGATTGACGCTAGCGGCAAAAGCAGGAGGAATGATGAATAAAAGTAAAAGTGCGATCGTCACTCCTGTAGCGAACAATAATCTGAAAAAACTTTTTCCTAGCTTCGACATACTAATAGCAATTTGTATTTACATTAGCCATAATTTTTAAATTTACTAACTCATATTTCGAGAATTAAAACTACCTTTGATAATGCAGATTGATATTAATAATATGATGTTTACAACGAGCTATATTTTTCATAAAAAATATGCAAAATTTATACAAGCTTTGACATCAATTGCACTAGGTAGTAAGTACAATAGGGTAAATAATTAAAGTAGTGAGAACTAAAGTTATCCAAAAAGGACTCAAGTCATTACTACTAACTAAATATTAAGAATTTTACGTTACTTAACATTGTTTGATTTTTTCAATTATTTATACTTGTTTCCTGTTAATTAACAACATCAAAATGCAAGGAATCTCCGACCATATACATTAATATTCTGGTTTTAAATCGAGCAAAATTTACCTTAAATTAATTTAAATGAATCTCCAAAAAAGAAGCCAGAAAGTTTTCTTAAATAGATAACAATGAAGTGAGAGAGTTAGACCCATGCTACCACTCAAACTTTGATTCATAATGAATTTTGGCTTTTTGTTACTAAAATACTATAAATCGATATGTATACCGTATTTAATTGCGATATTGATAAACTACCTCTTAGACAAAAATAAGTCAAGAACTTTGTGAAACGTCATAAAATAACCCTCAAAACTCAGAAAGTTTTGAGGGTTAATTAACAAGCTAAGGTGTTTTATATTTAACTTGCACATTAATATCATGTTCGTCTAATTACTTATCAAAAAAATTCTCCGTGTCAGAGCGTCTTTGCGTCAGTCCACATGATAAGTATTCAACCGGACATGATATCACTCGCCATCGGCTGTTGACTATCAACAGTTAACAGTTAACAAGCACCACGAATAGTTATGCTTGTTCCCCGTATATTCGGTGAGAACAATATCATTGTGATTGTTGCAATTTCTGAAGTTGGGCACTTTTGTTAACAATTATATCTGCATGGGAATCAGCACTCTTCTCCAGTGCATCACGGCGGGACTGATTACCGCCAAGTCCATCGAGTTCAGCAGTTTCACCACGCATTTGCTGTACTGCGTGTGATACTTCGTGGGAGAGTGTATGTTGACCTTGGGGTGAATCCACAGGAAGTTGGGAATGCATAAAAATGTTAGTTTCCCCTTCATTACTTGGCGTGGTAAATGCGGCTGCATTCATAGAGTCACAGTAAGCATCAGCTTGTCCTCCTTGTACGAGGTGTACCTTATCCAGGCTCATTCCATGATGTTCTTGTGCAGCAACAGCCACATCTGTGGGTAATGGAGTACTACCAGAATTGCTCAATTGAAGTGGATTGATATTGTTAACAGCCGCCGCATTGTTAAAATTAGCTTGAGACTGGTCAGTAATTCCTAGTTGATTTTCCATCCAACCTTTACGTTGTGCTGGAGGTGCTGCTGGGGTTGGTGTTGGTGTAATTCCATTAGAAGTATAATAAGTGACACTGCCGCAATTCACAGAACCACTTACTCTTTTCATGGGTCTGATACTCTCACCAATAAACATGCCCCACTTCAAGGGATTAACGTAGTCACTACCTTGAACATCTAGTTCTGGATTTAAAGATATTTCAGCAATCAGCGGTGCCATAAAACGTTGCATGTTATTGGTCATGTTTGTTGTTCCGCCTCTACTGCTGGTTGTAGAATCAGTGTATTTATCACTACGACTAGTTGTAGTAGATACTTCACTTCCCACCGTTCCAGAACTACCAGTAGAAGTTTCGCCACCTTTGCCAGCTTCTCCAGATTTCGTACCACTTGTACTACCGCCACTAGCCGTGGCTTTAGCGGAATCTGTGGTTGAAGTGGATGTTTCTGTACTGGAGGTGGTACTACCACCGAAGCCGCGAGTGGTGGCTGCACTTCCACCTCCAGAAAGAGCTTGTGGTTCACCCAATCTAAAACGGATATACCCTCTCCAGTAGACATTGACTCCAGTGGTTTCAACAAAATTGATGGGTATATTTGTGTCTGATAAGCTAGTGTCCGAGAGTACTTGATCTATTCTGTCAATATAGCGACTAAAATCTGGTAGTCTTGCTCCCGGCATATTGTCTAGAGCTATTATCGCTTTTTGATCTAATAAAGAGATGACAGCACTGGTGTTACCGTTGACTGTTTCTATAGTTGCGCCACCAGGAATATTCATTCCGTCTCGCTGAATCGGTTTTTGTTGCACAGGAGAGTGAAAAGCCTGCTTTGTTTCCACTGGTTCTGGTGTTATCTTTTGTTGAACGGCTGGTGCAGCCATCATACCTACTTGCTGCTGGTGAGATTCTGCTGGCTGGTTAGTGAATCTATCCTGTGAATGCAAAGATATTTTGCTAATATCGTGATTGAGAGGTTGTTGAATAACTGTTGGTTCTAAGGATTCCTCTTCAAGCAAATCATCTTCTTCAAAATCAGTTGATATTATTGGACGCTGAGCTTGATTTGTATCTAGACCAAAACCGCGCGTTGGATTTGCCAACGTTGGAATATCTCGTGAGACAAGCGACGGATTTGTAGAATTCGATGCAGTTGTTTTTCGGCGACCAATTTTACGTAGCCCCCCAGCGCCTTGTCGATGGACATCGCTCATCTCACTTTCCCCCATAAATACTGTTTAAGTCGATCGTACAATTTGTCTAATTGCACCGCTATGGACGTAAGTATAAATTATCTCAATTGGCAAGTTACTGCCGTTGCTAATAATACCTACAGGATTGCAAAAAAAGCTGTGGATAAACTGCGATCGCTTATTATCCTTTTAGCTAGTGCTTTATCTAAAATTAACAAAGGAAAGTCAAGAATCGGGAGCTTTCAATGGCAGGTTTTTTCAGACAGAAGAAAAGTTGAGATGAGTAGTCCCAGGTTCAGGGGAGAATAATAACTCCCCAGTCATCAATCAACAGTCAACAGTCACCAGTCAACACCCCCTATTTCCCCATTACATCAATTCCAGTCCACCTCGATAGCCAGTAACAATACGGCTACCATCCTTGAGAATGTGAACTTCAATTTGGTCGCTAGCCCAGGTAATCTGGTCAGCAAAAGCAGGGTTAAATATGTTGATCTTTTGGTTACTAGAAGAAACTGGTGAGTTAGGAGAATTAATTGCCAGAGATTGCACAAAAGGCCCGTCAATTAAGATATCAAGTTGTTCTAACAATTCTTGGGAACCTGGCGGTGCAGATTTAGACTGTAGCTGCTTGAGGGTGAACCCACTAAAAGACATTACATTCAACCCAGCGGCTTTTAATTTACGAGCTAAAGATGCTAGCGTAGCTGCTTGCCAAAATGGTTCTCCACCAGAAAACGTTACACCAGTATTGCGAGAATTACTCAAAATATTTTCGACAAGAGTATCAACAGCAACAAGTTGATTAGCCTCAAAAGACCAAGAGTCAGGATTAAAACAACCAGGACATTCACGCGAACAACCTTGCACCCAGATAACTGCGCGACAACCAGGGCCATTGACTTCTGACTCATCAACGTAACCCATAATGTTGAGATAGCCAGAGGGAATTTCTGTGAGTGCTAGTGATGGGTTAGTTGGCTTAGTTTCCATCTCTTTAACTCCTTTTAAAACCGTCGCCTGTTAACTATATAACTATAGCGGAATATGACAATCTTTCACCTTAGTAAGGAACTCAGGCTTTTTTGTCGGTATTTGTACTTTTTCACTACTTAAAATGGGCGTTATTAATGGCGAATTTTGCTGCTAAGTAGCTAAACATGATTAAACATAAAACGCTTAGGGACTTCCAAAGAATAAATTACTCAATTTATTTAGATATTTAGATATATAGTTTTTCTCTAGCCTGCTCCCTGCCCCCTGCCCCTTGCCTTCTTCAACCCAGATGCTCTCGGAAATACTCGGCGTAAAGTTGACAACGCGGTAAGACGATACGCCCTTCGCGACGGACTAAACCTGCACCGCGCAAGCGAAAGAAAATTCTCTCGTCTTGGCAGAGGTTCTGGCGAATGATTTGGAACATTGCTTTAACCAACTCCTGTTGATTATGCAATCGAAAGAGATGGTTACGCAGATGATTGCCAAAGATTCCATTATCTGTGGTGGCGTTGGTAAATAGTTCATTAACAGAGAGGCGCTGGCTGGCTACTGAGTAGAGTGCAAGGCGGATTAAATAAGGATGTCCCCCTAACAATGCCATTAATTGCTGTTCTTCCTTGGGGTTAAATGGGGAACCGTGACGGCGGTTGAGGTCAGAAACTTGTGCTGGTGTGAAGTCTTCTAAATCAATCACCTGCCCTACATTAAAGGGAGATTGGTTGAGATTGTCAATTAATTGGTAGGGTTCGGTGGAAGTAACGAGTGCTAAATCGAGTTGCTTCCAAATGGGTGTGGTGGCGCGGCTGTTGTGCCAACTTCGCAGCATTCCAAAAAAATCAGAACGAAATTCAGTATCAAAAACTGTTTCCACTTCATCCATTGCCAAGACAAGAGGGTTGCCAAATTCTTTGAGCAAATAGCGACCGACGTAACGAGTGCAGCGCTGACTATTCCCCAAGGGGAGATTCCAATATTCAGTTACTTTGTCGGTCATTTCTAGTTCATCAGTTAACCAAGTACAGAACTGGCGAAAAAAAAGGTCTGCATTGGTTAAGGCGGCTTTGTCAAATAATTGGAAATCCAGCAAAGCAACTCGCTTACCTGCATTCACGGCAGTTTTAATTGTGCGAATTAACAGCGAACTTTTGCCCATTTGTCGGGGGCCTTTTATGGTAATTGTCACACCTTGCTGCTCAATCGTCTGCAAAGCAACTGCATCACATGAGCGTTCTACGTAAAAAGCAGATTGTGATTCCATTGTTCCTTCGGGCATTTCTAGGGAAATGGGTTGTGCTGAAGGGAAGGGATGGGGGAGGGATGAGGGGGATGTGGTTCGGCTTCGCTCACCAACCGGGGATGAGGGGGGTTTTTGTGTGGCGATGGTTAATGGAGTGCCGGAGATGGTTTGTAATAATTCATTTATGAGGCGGGGGGTATCTTCTGTGTCTTTCCAGAATGCCCAGTTAATACCGTTGAGATAGGCACTCAAAGGATAGACGAGGGGTTCTTGATATGCTAGACGCACTGGGAGAATTACGGGGCGTCCTTGTTGTGATTTTGATAAATGGTGTGCTGTCTCGATTTCTGCTATTACCATCTCGCTTTGGGTTGACCAGGCTGAAAGAAAAGCAATGAGAAAATCAGCTTGGCGAATTTCTGTTTCAATGCGTTCAGCCCAGCGTGTGCCAATGGACATGGTTTGGTCGATGAAGACTTTGTGTTGCTGGGATAGGGCTTGGAAAACTTGCAATGCAACTTGTTCGTCTGGGTGAATATTGCGCTTGTAGCTGATGAAGATATGTTTAGTCTGTGAATTAAACATTACTATAGAAATTCGCTTTACAGTTTGGTAGGGTGCGTTATGGAGGGCAGTCCTAACGCTCCGTAAATCTTTGGCGGTGCGTTACGCTGGCGCGATAACACACCCTACAACACTACAGCGTAGTTGCAGATAATTACCGACATTACAAAAAAATTGCCTACGAAGTTCAAATACTCATTAATGGAGTTCCAAGCCTTATTAATGAAGCTCAAATACTCATTAATGGAGTTCAAAGCCTCATTAATGAAGCTCAAATACTCATTAATGAAGCTCAAATACTCATTAATGAAGCTCAAATACTCATTAATGGAGTTCAAAGCCTCATTAATGGAGTTCCAAGCCTCATTAATGGAGTTCAAATACTCATTAATGGAGTTCCAAGCCTCATTAATGGAGTTCAAATACTCATTAATGGAGTTCAAATACTCGTTTGCAAGCTATACATATAGGTTAAGTTGAGCAATGAAATCCAACATTAAACGTTAATTGTTGAATTTTGCTGCGCTCAAGCGAAATTAGAATTCTTTTTAAGAAACTCCAAGAAATAAATTATCCAATATTGTGGGGTGGGCATCCTGCCCGCCACATCGACTGAGCGGGCAAGATGCCCACCCCACAAGAGTTAATTGGATATTTTTTGATTTGGAAGTGGCTTACAGTAATTTTTAGGTAAATAGACAAAATGTATTACATGATGTCATTGTAAATTGAGTCGGTGCCTTTTGCGTTTCCTTTCCTCTCGGAGTCTGTGAGATGGCTAATCCAACTATTTATACTGTTGGCGGGACTGTGCAGGCTGGTGGTGGAATTTACATTCCCCGTCAAGCTGATGAGGAATTGCTGGGTTTATGTCGCTCAGGAACTTTTGCTTATGTGCTGACGCCCCGTCAAATGGGGAAGTCTAGCCTGATGGTACGCACGGCGCAAACGCTGACGGATGAGGGCATTCGCTCGGTAATTGTTGACCTCCAGGAATTGGGGGCAAATGTCACAGCCGAACAATGGTATTTTGGCTTTTTGGTCAAGCTGAATGACCAACTCATGTTTGATACAGATGTGGTGAGTTGGTGGCAAGAACGCGAGCATCTGGGAGTATCGCAACGGCTGACACAGTTTTTTGAGAAGGTTTTGCTGGCTGAGGTTGAAGGGCAAGTGGTGATTTTTGTGGATGAAATTGACTCTACCCTCAGCTTGGATTTTACTGATGATTTTTTTATCGCAATTCGTTATCTCTATGTTGCCCGTGCTACTAATGCTGAATTTAATCGGCTTTCTTTTGTGCTAATGGGGGTAGCGACTCCTGGGGATTTAATTAGCGATGCCAAGCGCACGCCATTTAATATTGGACAGCGTGTAGATTTAACTGATTTTAGCTTTGAGGAAGCTTTACCCTTAGCTGAGGGATTGGGATTACCCAGCGATGAAGCCAAGCAGATATTACACCAGGTTTTGAAATGGACGGGGGGACATCCATATTTAACGCAGCGTCTTTGTGGGGCCTTGGTAGCGGAGGGGACAGGGGGACAGGGAGCAAGAGGGCAACGGGCAGGGGAAGATGAAAGACAAGGTAGACATTCTTTGCTTTTTTGTACTGAGTTTCCTTGGCTGAGCATCATTGAGAAGAAAGTCAATCAAGTAGTGAAGAGCAGATTTTTTGGCGCGATGAGCGAGCAAGATAATAACTTGCAGTTTGTCCGGGATATGCTAACTAAACGCTCACCAGATTTAGAAGTTTTGACTATTTACCGCGAGATTTGTTGGAGTAAGCGGGTAGTTGTGGATGACGAGCAGTCCATAGCAAAATCTCATTTAAAGTTATCGGGAGTGGTGCGATCGCAGAATAATGTTTTGCGGGTGCGAAATCAAATCTATGGGCAAGTATTTGATTATAAGTGGATTAATAAACATTTGCCGTTTAACTTACGAGATAGGTGGGAGCGTTTTAAACCTGCACTGCCTTATGTCGCAGTATTGGTAGTATTTTCGGTTTTAATGACGGGTGTGGCTGTGTATGTGAATGACCAACGTTTGACTGCCCAAGATGCCCGTAATAGAGAAGAAAAACAGCGTCTAGAAGCAGAAACTCAACGCAATGAGGCAAAGCATCAGGCTGAAAATGCGCGAACACAGCAGAAAAAAGCAGAGGAACAACGGCGGGAGGCAGAAAAGCAAAAACGCATTGCTAATCAGGAGAGTAAAAGAGCTAAAAAAGGAGAGGAGCAAGCAAAATCAGCACAAAAATTAGCTGAAAAACGAGGAATAGAGTTAAAACAAGCCTTTAATCAAACCAAAACGGCTGAACAATTAGCTAGACAAAGACAAGCAGAAGCCGAAAAACAGCAAAACATTGCCCAAAAACAAGAACAGCAAGCAATTGCCGCGAAAGCCGACGCAGATAAACGGCGAATCAATGCTGAAATTCTTGCCCAGAGCTTAAAGTCACAAAACTTAATGGCAGCAAATTTAGACCTTGATGCTTTAGTAGTAAGTTTGAAGTTAGGAAAACAATTCAGACGAACAAAGAAGAATTTTACAGCAGATGCCCAGCTATTGGCAGTAGCTACTCTCCAGCAGGTTCTTTATGGTGTCAAAGAATATAACCGATTAGAAGGGCATAACGATAGAATCACTAGCGTGGCATTCAGCCCTGATGGCAAGACTATTGCTTCTGCTAGTCGTGATAAGACAGTTCGCTTGTGGAATCTCAATGGACAAGAGTTACAAATTTTTAAAGGGCATAATGATGGGATCACTAGCGTGAGATTTAGTCCCGATGGTAAAATTATTGCCTCTGGCAGTGCTGACAAAACAGTGAAATTGTGGAATCTAAATGGACAGGAATTACAAACTCTCAAAGGGCATAGCAGTTGGATTAGTGAGGTAGCATTCAGTCCAGATGGAAAAACTATTGCCTCCAGCAGTGCTGACAAGACAGTGAAATTGTGGAATCTCAACGGACAAGAATTACAAACTCTCAGAGGGCATAGCGATAGGATCATTAGCGTGGCATTCAGCCCCGATGGCAAAACTATTGCTTCTGGAAGTGCTGACAAGACAGTGAAATTGTGGAATCTAAATGGACAGGAATTACAAACTCTTAAAGGGCATAGCGATAGGATCATTAGCGTGGCATTCAGCCCCGATGGCAAAACCATTGCTTCTGGAAGTGATGACAAGACAGTGAAATTGTGGAATCTCAACGGAAAAGAATTACTAACTTTCAAAGCGCATAAAAGTTCGGTATATGCAGTGGGATTCAGCTCTGATGGCAAAACTATTACTTCTGGAGGTGATGACAACACCGTTCGCTTATGGAATCTCCAAGGAGAAGAGTTACAAACCCTTCAAGGGCCTAGCAATTCAATTTATAGAATAGGGTTCAGTCCAGATGGCAAAACTATTGCTTCTGGAGGTGATGAAAACACCATTCGCTTGTGGAATTTCAATGGGCAGGAGTTACAAACCCTTCAAGGACATAGTAGTTCGGTCTTTAGTGTGGCATTCAGCCGTGATGGTAAAACGATTGCCTCTGCTGGTGATGACAAGACTGTTCGCTTGTGGAATCTTCAAGGGCAGGAGTTACAAATCCTCAAAGGTCATAACAGTTCGGTCTTTAGTGTGGCATTCAGCCGTGATGGTAAAACGATTGCCTCTGCTGGTGATGACAAGACTGTTCGTTTGTGGAATCTCCAAGGGCAGGAGTTACAAATCTTCAAAGGTCATAGCAGTTTGGTTCGTAGCGTTGCATTCAGCCCTGATAGCAAAACTATTGCCTCTGCTAGTTTTGACAACACCGTTCGCTTGTGGAATCTCCAAGGGCAGGAGTTACAAATCCTCAAAGGTCATAACAGTCTGATCTTTAGTGTGGCATTCAGCCCTGATAGCAAAACCATTGCTTCTGCTAGTGATGACAAGACTGTTCGCTTGTGGAATCTCCAAGGGCAGGAGTTACAAATCCTCAAAGGTCATAGCAATTCAGTCTATGGTGTGGCGTTTAGCCCCGATGGCAAAACTATTGCCTCTGCTAGTAATGACACGACCATTCGTTTGTGGAATCTCAACGGACAGGACTTACAAACCCTTAAACGGCATAGCAATTCGGTTACTAGCGTGGCATTCAGCCCAGATGGTAAAACTATTGCCTCTGCCAGTTTAGACAACACCGTTCGCTTGTGGAATCTGGATTTGAATGACCTATTGGTAAAAGGTTGTGCTTGGGTGCGCGATTATTTGCAAAACAACCTCAATATGAATGAGAATGATCGCCACCTATGCGACGATATTAGCAAAAGCCGATAAAGCGATCGCCTGTACAATTTCAGCTATGCTCTGATTTGAGAAAGTGCGATCGCTTTTGCTGTAATTTGAGAAAGGGCGATCGCCTGTATAATTTCAGCTATGCTTTGATTTGAGAAAATGCGATCGCTGTTGCTGTAATTTGAGAAAGGGCGATCGCCTGTATAATTTCAGTTATGCTCTGATTTGAGAAAGTGCGATCGCTGTTGCTGTAATCTGAGAAAGTGCGATCGCCTGTACAATTTCAGCTATGCTTTGATTTGAGAAAATGCGATCGCTGTTGCTGTAATTTGAGAAAGGGCGATCGCTTTTGCTGTAATTTGAGAAAGGGCGATCGCCTGTATAATTTCAGTTATGCTCTGATTTGAGAAAGTGCGATCGTTATTAAACTTACAATGCGATCGAAGATACCTTCATCTTCTCCAGATTATAATTCTATATATACTGTGTGTACACGAGACTTATTGCGTAAGTCGGGAAAAGGGGAAGGGGAAAAGGTTCTGTATTGTCCCCTTCCCCTTTAACCTTTATCCTTTTCCCCCAAGAATGCAAAAAGGACTCTTGCAACAGGTACACGGTAGCCTTTGTAAGGGAAACGGCGTAGCAGGGGGGAATTATTAAGCGCGTTGTTACAGAGAATTGGTATGATGCGTTGCCTGTTCCCTGCTATCTTTTAAAGAATCTCGCGTTTTGCCAGATATTGATACATCTGCCAACGTGCATCTACTTCGGTTTGGGCTTGTTGTAATAACTGCTTGGCAAGTTCGGGTTTACTCTTAGCGAGCATTTTGAAGCGATTTTCTTGATACATGGAATGTTCTACTGGTTGGGTTGGCGATCGCATATCCAATTGCAAGGGATTTTTACCTTGTTTTTGCAACTCTGGATTATGGCGATACAATAACCAACGACCTGATTCTACCAAAGATTTTTGATGATTCATCCCTGTTGTCATGTTAATGCCGTGGGCGATGCAATGGCTGTAAGCAATAATCAGGGATGGGCCGTTATAAGCTTCTGCTTCTAAAAATGCCCTTAGGGTATGTTCGTCTCTTGCGCCTAAAGCTACACTGGCTACGTAGACGTTTCCGTAGGTCATGGCAATCATCCCCAAGTCTTTCTTTGGCGCAGGCTTACCACTGGCGGCAAATTTCGCAACGGCGGCTCGTGGTGTGGCTTTGGAAGATTGACCGCCTGTGTTGGAATATACTTCTGTGTCCATGACTAAGATGTTAACATTGCGACCGCTTGCCAGCACGTGGTCGATACCACCAAAGTCAATATCATAAGCCCAACCGTCACCGCCAACAATCCAAACGCTCTTTTTCACCAAGTAATCAGCAAGGGATTTGAGATTTTGGATTTTGGATTTGAGATTGGGGTTGAGAGTTAGGATTTCATCTAACTTTTGCTGCAACAATTCTATTCGTTCTCGCTGTTCCCAAATGTCAGCTTCAGATTTTTGTTCAGCTTTGAGAATAGATTTAACTAAATTCTCAGGAATTATTACCCCATTCCCTACTCCCCATGCCTCACTCGCCAATTTTTGCAAAAGTTCTGCTGCAAATTCGGCTTGTTTATCCACAGATAAACGAAAGCCAAAACCAAATTCGGCGTTATCTTCAAATAAATTATTCGACCATGCAGGGCCGCGTCCTTCGGCGTTAGTTGTCCAGGGTGTGGTGGGGAGGTTACCGCCGTAAATTGAAGAACAACCTGTAGCGTTGGCGATGATGGCGCGATCGCCAAACAATTGTGTTAATAATTTTAAGTATGGTGTCTCACCACAACCCGCACAAGCACCAGAGAATTCAAACAAAGGTTCTTGCAATTGTTGTTGGCGAATTTGGTTTAATTTCAACTGCCTTCTGTCAGGATTGGGTAACCTTAAAAAGAAATCCCAATTTTTTTGTTCTTGTTCTCGCAATGGCAATTGTTGTGCCATATTAATCGCTTTCAGGGATGGCTGAGATTTATTTTTCGCCGGACAAATCTCTACACAAATCGAGCATCCCGTACAATCTTCTGGAGCTACCTGAATGGTAAATTTTTGATTGGCAAAGTCTTTATCTTTGGCATTAATTGACTTGAAGGTTGTTGGTGCATTCACTAATTCATCAACTTGATAAGCCTTAGCACGGATAGCACTGTGGGGACAAACCATGACGCACTTACCACACTGAACGCAGACATCCGGTTCCCACACGGGTATCTCTTGGGCTACGTTGCGTTTTTCCCACTTCGCAGTACCTACGGGAAAGGTTCCATCAGCAGGTAAGGCGCTAACGGGTAAATCGTCGCCTTCCCAAATCATGATTTTACCCAATACTTCTTGGACAAATTCGGGAGCGTTGGAGAAGACGGGGAGAGTGGGAGACGCGGGGACACGGGGAAAGAACTCTCCGCGTCCCCGCGTCTTTGTGTCTCCGTGTCCCTTCACTTCAACATAGTGTAAGTTGTCTAAGGTGTTGTCTACGGCTTGTAAGTTCATGCGGACAACTTCTGCACCTTTTTTACCGTAGGTCTTTTCGATCGCTTGTTTGATTTTAGCGATGGCTTCTGTTTGGGGCAAGACTCCCGCTAAGGCAAAGAAACACACTTGCATGATGGTGTTAATTCTGCCACCCATACCGCTTTCACGGGCGACTTGATTGGCATTAATTACATATAATTTCAGCTGCTTATCGATAATTTGCTGCTGGACTTTGGGCGGTAAATTTTCCCAAACATTATGTGCATCATATGGGCTATTCAGTAGCAAAATTGCTCCCAAAGTAGCAGCTTTTAATATATCTATCCGTTCCAGAAATCCCCAGTGATGACAACCGATAAAGTTAGCTTGGTCAATTAAATAAGTGGAGTGAATTGGTTCTTTTCCAAAACGTAAATGAGAAACCGTCATCGAGCCAGATTTCTTAGAATCATAAACAAAATAACCTTGGGCATAATTATCAGTTTCTTCACCAATAATCTTAATAGAGTTTTTGTTAGCGCCAACTGTACCATCTGAACCCAACCCATAAAACATTGCCCTCACAACATTATTGGATTCTGTGGAAAAATTGGGGTCAAAGTCCAGAGAAGTGTAAGTTACATCATCATTAATCCCAATAGTAAAATGATTCTTCGGTTGACTTTGAGCTAAGTTATCAAAAATTCCCTTTACCATCGCCGGTGTAAATTCTTTAGACGAAAGACCGTAGCGACCGCCGACGATTTTGGGAGACACGGGGGAAGAGGACGCGGGGACGCGGGGACGTGGGGACGCGGAGAATTCATCAAGAACATCCTCAGGTTCCTGCATCTTTGCGTCTTCTTCTTTCCCCGTGTACTCTTTCCATGCTTCATGAATAGCAGCCACCACATCTAAATACAATGGTTCACCGGCGCTACCTGGTTCTTTGGTGCGGTCGAGAACGGCGATCGCTTTTACACTACTAGGTAAGGCTGCTACAAATCTGTGGACATCAAAGGGACGGTA
This sequence comes from Nostoc sp. 2RC, assembly GCF_014222165.1. Lineage (NCBI taxonomy): Bacteria > Bacillati > Cyanobacteriota > Cyanophyceae > Nostocales > Nostocaceae > Nostoc > Nostoc sp. 2RC. Next base: position 9,505 of record NZ_JACKZU010000069.1, on the reverse strand, counting down.
AAGTCGCACTTTCAACACGCCGACTTTTTCACCACGGGTGTTGAGATAGTCTACTGTTTCGTGGACGGTTTCGCAGCCAGAACCCATGAGAACGATGACGCGGTCGGCGTTGCTAGCTCCATAATATTCATAGATTTGGTAATGCCTGCCTGTGCGTTCTCCAAATCTGTCCATAATGCGCTGGACAATTTCCGGACAGGCGTTGTAATAAGGGTTTGCGCCTTCACGGGACTGGAAATAAACATCAGGATTTTGAGCAGTACCCCGCAACACTGGACGGTCTGGGGTGAGGGCGCGGTTGCGGTGGGCGAGGATTAGGTTATCATCGATGAGCGATCGCAAATCATCATCACAAAGTAGTTTGACTTTCTGCACTTCATGGGAAGTACGGAAACCATCAAAGAAATGAATAAATGAAACCCGCGCCTCTAAAGTAGCAACATGGGCGATGAGGGCAAAATCTTGACTTTCTTGCACCGAAGCCGAACACAAAAGAGCAAAACCAGTGGCCCTAGTGGCCATTACGTCGCTATGGTCGCCAAAAATTGATAAAGCATGGGTAGCCAAGGAACGGGCTGCAACGTGAATTGTTGTACTGGTTAATTCGCCAGCAATTTTGTAGAGGTTGGGTATCATCAACAATAATCCCTGAGATGCCGTAAATGTGGTACTCAGAGAACCCGTTTGCAATGCGCCATGCACGGCTGCTGCGGCTCCTCCTTCGCTTTGCATCTGCACCACACTGGGAACAGTTCCCCAGAGGTTAGGACGACCTTCCGCCGACCAAGCATCCGCCCATTCACCCATTGCTGAAGAGGGGGTGATAGGATAAATGGCGATCGCTTCATTTAATTTATAAGCAACACGGGCAACAGCTTCATTCCCGTCGATGGTTGCGAAGGTTTTGTTCATAATTTGCTTTTTGTCCTTGGTCGTCTTGCATAAGTCGGGAAAAGGGTAAGGGGAAAGGGGGAAAGGTTTTGTGTTTTCCCTTTCCCCTTTTTCCATCTCTTGCAAAAGTGCTTTTTGCAAGAGATCTATTAGTCATTGGTCATTTGTCCTTTGCAAATGACTTTGACTCTAAAGATTTGTAATGAGGAATCCAGTTTGCTTAAAAAAGCTGAAGATGAGGATGCTGTTGAGCTATTGCCTACTGCTTCTGCTCTAAGTTAATTTTCAATAAATATTGCAAATATTAGTATCTCATTGGCAATATTGCATCTATTAATATGTATTAGTTGTGTACTCAAGAATCAAACTTATGATGAGATAAGGCTTTGTGGTGGTTGATTCTTTTTTGTGGGGTATGGGGTCGGGAATATTTAATATTTGAGGTTGCGATCGCCCTTGTAATATCGTTTAAATTTAAAATTATAAATGTAGAGACGTTCCATTGCAACGTCTCTACAGGATTTTGATATCATACACAATCGTTTTCATACATGAAATCAGCAACGCCGAATTAAAGACTTGTAAAATCACCACCAGCAAATGGTGTAAAGCCACTAAACTTTAAAGATTGAGCGATCGCTTTTTCAGCAGATTGCTTATAATCTTGTTTTTTCTTTTCTTGGAGTTTCTTTTCTTCTTCACTAACTACATCTTTACTTAAAGATTTCATCGTTTCATTAATTATCTGTTTAAACCCACCAGGTGACTGCTCTATTTCCTTTGTCACCTCTCGTAATTTAATAATAATTTCTTGCAGATATTCTTCAAGATTTGCCGAAGAAAACAACTCTTGTAACTTCTTAGGTAGTTCTTCAATTTCTTCGTTGATATTGATTCCTTGTGCCTGTAGTGTTTCTCTGAAGTGACGTACACGCGCTTGCGTGCTTTCAACTTGAGTAGAATTTTCTAAGATAGATTCACTTAAAAAGTCTTGGAATTGGGTATATATATTCACAAAAGCACTTTGGGCAGCTTCAGGATTTTGTTGTAATTCTTCACTAGTAACATCTAAAAGTGAAGAAATAATGTTTGAAATTGATGGAGTTTCGTTAGATACTGGAGAAAATTTTGCCGATGTTGGTGTTGAAACAAACATCAAATTCGAGACAGCAATTTTTGCTTGGATCATTGCTTGATTGATTGCATTTTCCAGGTATTCTTTTGCTGCTGACTCTGGAATTTCAAAATTAGCGATCGCTGCTTGTGTGACTTTCTTTTCAGTGCCAGTGAGGGTAGAAATAATAAAGCGACCCCTGGATAGTTTTTGGTTGTCGGGAATCAGAAAATAACGCTGATGCTGAGAATCAGTCCAGAATGTTAGTTGATTTTGAGTATTCATATTAATTACGTGAACGACGAGCGATCGCATTTTCAGTATCGCGTATTAAAGCAGGCATTTTTAATGTTTTCAGATGTTCAAGAATTGCTAAAGTTGCTTTTTCCTTACCATCTCCTAAAGCATTTGCAATTTCCCTTAATATTCTTTCCTTGTGGGAGTAACTAGAAATCAATTGATTAGCGTAATTAGCAGCTACATTTTCATCAATACGTGTCAAGGGAATCAGTAAGCAAGCAACTTGAAATGCTAAGTCAAATCCTAAAGAAGTATGTTCTTGTAAAATTTTTAGGCTTGCTTCCATAGCTGCAATTATTTCGCTTTTTACAGCTTGGGCTATTTCTTTTTTCCTCACAATGGCTAAAGCTAAACTCCGGCCAAAATAATATTGATGATATATACCAAGAAGTGCCTTAATCGCCTTTATTTGCCATTGCTGAATATTTTGATTTTCATCAGCATAATAGCTTGTATTCACAGCATCAGCTAGCATTTCAAATGCCGAGTCAGTTTGTGATATCCGCTCATAAACTACAGGTGCTGCTTGCCAAGGAACACTTTGAGAATTACTAGCCCAATCTATAAGTTTTTGAAATCCAGCAGGATGCCCCCAAGAAGTTAGCATTACAGCCGCTAATAATTGATGATAAGGTTCCCCAGAATTGAGCAAATTTATCAGTCCTGGAATCCGGTATTCATAACCTCCATCTAGACCATCATCGATGATATCTTGGAGTTGTGCTTGATTGCCTTCACAATCAGTAAAAAGTAATTGTTCTGGATTATTTAACGATTGCATTTAAATTATCTCCTTATACCATTTTTGATTTAAGATTTTGGATTTATAAATAGTTATGGTTCGCTGCTTTTAGTAATCCATTTATCGCAATCCTTGTTCAAATTAGTATTAGCTTCGACTTGCTGGTGAATCAGCTGGCTATAATTTCAAATTACTATCAGCAAATTAATAAATCGAATCGTCTACAAAAAATATTGTCTAAAACACGCACAACAACTTACCGTAGCGATAGTATTTTGTATTTACTCATCAATGTAGCTCTGAATCCAAGGGTCACTTGTGTAGGCGCTAGCCTTCTGAGAATTAAATTTTTGTCCCTCTGGTTGGAGATTATTCAAATCTTTATACCATTTCTCTACTTCTGCCATCTTCATTCCTTCGATACTTTTTGTGCCATTTTCGACAGAAAACTGTTCTGTATCCACTTTTTGACTGATGTAATCTCGCCATTGTATTTTGTGTCCAATAGTTGCAAAATCTTCACCTTTTTTTGCATTTTCCTTTCTTGGCAAATACTTTGTTTGGTTATTTGGGCCTACGATACATTCATATTCAGTTCGGCCATTCTGCTGTCTTTGGCTAATATTTTGCCAATATGTCTTCTCAAAGTCTCCCCAATTAGGGCGTGTGCTACCATCCCACAATTTTTGTCCGCTGTCATCTTCCTTGTAGGGTTTCTGTGTGAGGTTTCGGTTTCTTTTATTCTCCTGCGGTTGTCCTTCAGTTTCATTATCTGCCTTCCGCTTGCTCCCTGCGCGAGTACGTGAGTCAAATCGATACTCTGTGGACGCTTGTGAAGCTTCAGTTTGCGATCGTGTTGTGGCTCGCACGCTTCGTCCCCTTGGGCCTTGTCCTGTCGGTAAACAGCTTCCTCTGCCAGAAAAGCGACACCATGTCCCATCTTCTTTTTGCTTCCATTCGTGGTCGTTGGGCAGTTTAATTTCTTCTACAAATTCTCCCTCATCGATCGCCTTCGGTTCAGCTTTTCCTGCTACTGCAAGTTCTGTATTCAGTTCTTGTGATGTTAATTGGCTACCTTCCTTTGCAGCAGTGTTCTGAAGAACCTCCTGTTCTTTGGGCGACATTGATACATCGGTATCTGGTTTCAAACCTTGAGATGCACCTGTATCTGCGTCAAGTCGGGTACTGTTCTCGGAAGCAGATCCATTTTCAGGCGGTTTCATCGTCGTTTCCGGGGTATTGGCTTCTGTCTGAGGCGGTTTCACTTCAGTATCAGCACCCGCACCTTTAGTGGAATAAGGCCCTTTCAAATACTCTGCCGGAATAGTACCTTTAATTAGATATTCCCCATCGCGTGTTGTGTTGTAGTATGCCAACAACCTACGGCTAAGTTTGCTAGATTGTCCTTTGCTGATACCCAAGGAAGCAACATAATCAGGAATACCTTGGGGGCCGTTGGCAATGGCAGCATCGACATCTATATCTTTTTTAACAGTTGTAGCGATTTGAGAAATTTCATCCGTAATCATCTTGGAAATCTGTTCAGGGGTTAATACCTCAACATTCTTGAGATTGCCTGATTCGATATCTGCTCGTAATTTTGGTAAATCGAGTTCAATTTCTGAACCGCCGTATGTCTTGGCAACGCCACCGCTTTCTGTCAGGAAGGAAGTGTAGGGACTATCTCCCTTAGCAGGATCGCTACCATAAACGTGTTCAAGAGGAGTTGCTTTGCCGTTGGGATTCGCTGGAACTAGGGAACCATCTTCAACAACACGAGATTTTGTTTTACCTTTGTAATTAAATTGGCTAGCAAAATTGTCATCTTGGCGAATAATGCGAACAATTTCTTGATTTTTGTCTGTAGTTGCCGGATTTTGTTCTTGTTCGCCTGGGGATTTTGTTGTTGTATCTTTAGAAACTCCTCCTTGAACTTCTGGTTCATCTCCCTGTACGCCTCGTGCGGTGGTTGTTTCGGCTTCAGGCGATCGCACTCCTGCCTCTGGGCGCGGCACATTCGGCGCATCACTGACGGTTGGTGTATCAACTTTCCCACCCAAGCCCGTTTTGATTCCCTTACCTAGCGAAGTACCAAATCGCTCCCCGGCTTGGAAAGTTCTGGTTTGCATATTTTGAATGCCGCGGCCAACTCTACCAAGGTTACTGAGGTTGGCTGTAGAAATGTTGACACCCGCAGCGATACCAGCACCAATGAGAACTCCTTCTAAAGTGATGGGGTCTCCGGTTGCTAAGTTGCCAAAAATACCACCAGCAATATCGGAGGCAACATCAATACCCAATCTCCAGAACGATTGAGTCAGACCTGTACCCAGTCTGCCTGCTTGAGCCAACATGTTACCGAATACACCACCAGCACCACCAAAAGCACCACCGATCGCCCCTGCTAAGGCCGCTTTCCCCACGTCATGCAGCAAGTTTTTGCCATCAATGAGGTTGCTGCCCATCTGAATCACAGCACCAGCCACAGCCCCAACAATTGCCCCACCAACAATTGCACCGATTCCCCCTGCTAAAGCTGCACCTGCTCCCAATGCCCCAGCTACCGCGCCCACTGCCCCAATCACCGCTGGCGCAACGATAATTGCCACAACAATTACAGCAATGATTAAGAAAACTTTCAGGACTGTTTTCCACCGGGGTTGTTCTTGGTCTGCTGCTTCTTGGGCATATTTTTGGATATCGGAATCGAGATTTGGCTGTTTGTCTCCTTGAATTGAACCGCGCAACCCTTCTTCTAAGTCATTGACACTGTTTTGGAAGTTAGTGTCCATGTTTTGGTTACTCTGGTCAAAAGCACTTTGCATTCCTTGGGTGACTTCACCAAAACCTGTAACTGCTGCTTGGGTGGTATCGGTGACTGTGGTTGTAAAGGCTTGCTGAATTTGATTAAAGGTGTCTATAGCGCCTTGATTGAGGTTAGTTAAACTCGTTTTGGCTTCTTCACTAACAGCAGCAGATTCTTCCAATCCACTTTGGGCAATACCATTCACCGCAGTAACCGCTTGCTGTCCACCTTGGGCAATACCTTCTTGGGATGCTGTAATGCCTTGTTCGGTTTGCTCTTGGACTTTAGCCACGGAACTATCGAACTGTGCCAAGATTTCTGCAAGAGTCGCCCTCAATTCCTCTGGGTTCGGCGCTGGCGTTCCTTGGAGTTGGGCTTGGATATCTTGGATAGCTGTTTGCAAATTGGTAGCAGCTTGGCTAACACCATCTTGAATGGAAGCGATCGCCTTTTGAGCATCCCTTTCAATGGCCGAGACTTGCTCATTACCATAAACTGACAACAATTGCAATTGAGCAGTTTGCTGTTGGTCTAAAGTTTGTAATGTAGATTGCAGAGTTTGGTTAGCTGTTTGCGTCAACTGGGTTTGTGCGTCTGCCAATTGCGTCAAAACTTGCTGTTCAACGGAGTTGATATTATCTAGAGTTTGTTGTTGGAGAGTTTGCAATTGTTGGCGAGACTGATTAGCAACATTATGGATTGCTTCAATATCCTTCGGTTTGCCTTGTTCTACGGCATCAGCTTGTTTATTGCCTTCTTCAACTAAACTGTCTTTGTATTGTTGGGCAACATCTCTGGCTGCTTTGGCTCTAGCTTTGAGTCGGTTATCTGTAAGCGGCCCATCCCAGAAGTTATCATCTTTACCAGTAATTTGAGCTTCCCATTCAGTAGCTTTTTGTTCGCCAAAAGCGATCGCTTCATCGCCTACTTTCACCCCAGCAGCACGATATTTCTCTTTTGCTTGGGTATAAAATTCTTCAATTTTCGCCAGTTGATTGCTTTCAGTTTCATCTACTTTCTGCACAGATGTTGTATATTCTGCTGCAACCTTTTGGCGTTCTGTGGCAGCTGTTTGGGAAGTTGTCGCTGCTGTTGCCTGATATTGTGTTTCAATTTGAGCGATAGTTGCTTGGGCTTCACTTTGTACTTGTTGGCGTTGCTGGGCAATTTGGGCGGTAACAGCTGCCTTTTGTTGCTCAACTGCCACCATTACAGCAGCTTTGGCATTTTCAGTTGCACCTTGGATACCCGCCTCAATTCCTTGTCCCAGTTGGGTAATTGCTTGCACTCGCAAAGCTGCTTCAGCCAAAAAGCTATTTGTTATATTTATCGCCTCAGCTTTTTGCTGTTCTTGCAAAATGGCATCTTCACCACCTTCAGCCGTTTCTTGCTGTTCCGGAGGTGCAAAGTTAACCTCTGTTGCCACTAATTGGGATGTTTGAGCATTGACAGCGTTTTGCTGGGCTTGTGCTGCCAAAACCTCTGTTGTGGCTTGTTCCTTCTCTGCCTCAGTTTCCGGCGTGACGGCTTGCGCCATGCTTTCGGGATTTTGGTTATTAATCTGCGGAGGTAATTTTTCTAAACCTGCATCTCCAACAGCATTGGCTTGCGGTGAAATCTGTTCGCCTTGAGGTGCTTTCGTTTCTGGACTGGCCGCTTGTTCTGTAGCTTGTTCGCCCGTCTCAGATCCTTCTGATTCTGATGTCTTTTGTTCGTCTTCAACATCTTTCTTTTTCTGACTGAGAACTTCAGCCATGCCTGCTTTTACTTCTTTGTCTTCATCATCTTTCTTTGCATCCTTTTTTGGAGTGAGAGTTTCAATCACACCTGCTTTTACTGCTTTATCTTCATCATTCTTTTGTGGACTGACATCTTCAGCCACACCTGCTTTATCTTCATCATCCTTTTGTGTCTCATTTTCTGGACTCACATCTCCAGTCGCCGCTATCTCTCCATCCTCTTTGGGCTTGTCTTCCGGTGCAGCTATGTCAACAGAATTGCTGTCAGTGGGATTTTTCCCAGACTCAGGTTGTGTTTTGGGATTTTCGTCTGGTGGTGGTTCTGTGGTTCCCGCCGCTAGGGGAGATTGAACGCCGAGACTTGCTTGGCTTGCACGATTGTTATCTAATTCCTGACGTACATCATTCTCGACTTCCGCAGCATTTTGTTCTGTGGTTGGTTGAGAAACTGTATTGTTGACATCAAAAGCAAGTTGGATAGTTTGGCCGGGAAGTTCTTTCGCTTGTAAAAGTTCCTCTTCCTCTTCACATTGCGAGCAACAAACCCACTGAATATCTACATTTTGCGTTACTGCTGGTGTTGATGACGAGTCTTTTTGCGGTGCAATTGCGTTACCGTTTTGTTGGACAACGTGAGTTAATTCATGAGCAAGTAATTCCTTGCCTTGATAACTCCCCGGATTATATTCTCCTTGGCGAAAGAAAATATCCTGCCCTGTGGTGAAAGCACGAGCTTGGATAGTTTGGTTGAGTTGATGAGAATGTGTATCTGTGTGGATTTTGACACTGCTGAAGTCAGCGCCAAAGGCCTCCTCCATTGGTTGTCGAATATCGTCTGAGAGTGGCTGCCCATTTTGGCGTGCGTGTTGGATAGAAGTTTCTAGTTTGGATGTATTTACAACTCCACCACCCTGACGCTGCACCATAGGAGTGGCCGAACCAACTAAAAATTTCCTTTGTAATTGTGTCTCTGGTACAGCCTCGTGTTGGATAAACTGCTGATTTCGAGGCTGACTTATTTTCTCCATCACCTGGCGCGCTACTGTATCAGCTTGCTGTTCGTAAATATCTCCCGGCTGATTAATTGTGAGTTTTGTTTGCACCTGCAGCGACATTCGACTAATGTCGTGGGTAACTTGGGGGGAAGAATCAACAGGCTTTGTTTGCAATTCTTCCTCTTCTTCTAATTTCTGAGATTGAAAATCTGCCGCCGTCCGTTCCTCTTCCTCTTCTGGCAGTTTTTCCCGTTGCACTGTTTGGTGATTTTCAGGCTCATTCATTTCCTGTATCACCTGTGGTTCTAGTGTCTGGGTTTCTTGTTCCTCAACATCTTCTGGCTGGTTAGTTGTAAATTGTGTTTGTCGGTGTAGCGATATTCGACTAATGTCGTGTCCTAGAGGTTTGTTGAGAGATGGCAATTCAGCAGTTGTTTGCCCCAAGACACCAGAGGAGTTTAAACCAAAACCGGGCGTCGGTTGTCTGAGTTTAGGTATTGAGAAGGAACTAGTGCTAGCTTTCTTGGGCTTGGCTACGCGTTCTCTCATTTGCTTCTCCTGATGCCCGTGTAGTAAGGTGGATGCTATTTCGCTGATATAGATATGTACAGTAGTGCGATCGCCCTTCCCACACAATTAATCAAAAGTCTACAATCAATCCAAAATCAAGTTCTTTTTTCTCTTGAAGGACAATAATTGACTGATGACTAAACCTTCAATTGCTTTTTGCATTCTTGTGGTTAAAGGGGAAAGGTTAAAGGGGAAAGGTTAAAGGGGAAAGGTTAAAGGAGAAAGGTTAAAGGGAAAAGGTTAAAGGGGAAAGGTTAAAGGGGAAAGGTTAAAGGGGAAAGGTTAAAGGGAAAAGGTTAAAGGGAAAAGGAAAAATACCAAACCTTTCCCCCCTTTCCCCCTTTCCCC
>NZ_JACKZU010000681.1:0-1584 GCF_014222165.1 Nostoc sp. 2RC | reverse complement strand
GGGAGATGGGGAGATGGGGAGATGGGGAGATGGGGAGCAAACCATTCTTCCAAGGTGAAAGGTAGTTCTTTGTTCCCTGCGAAGATTGCCAAGATGTCAAGCACATCATCTACTGTGGTAGTTTCATTCAACGAGATACCAACAGCAGTTTCATCAAAAATCCGTAAGTTAATTTGCAGTTGTTCTGAGGCTATCAGAATATCTTCTAGATTGTGTGTTCCCAGTTCTACCCGCAGGGTATCAAAGAAATATTCCGAACTGATTTTATAACCTAAACGCTTGAGTCCTTCTGCCAGCAATACCGTCAAAGAATGGATATTTTCAGCTATTTGCTTGAGTCCACTGGGCCCGTGATAAACGGCGTACATACTCGCCATCACCGCCAGTAGTACCTGTGCTGTGCAGATATTACTAGTAGCTTTTTCCCGGCGGATATGTTGTTCGCGGGTTTGTAAGGCGAGACGTAATGCAGGTTTGCCAAGAGCATCTTTTGATACTCCCACAATTCGCCCTGGAACCGATCGCTTATACTCTTCTTTAGTAGCAAAATAGGCTGCGTGAGGGCCACCAAAGCCCAAGGGTATACCGAAACGCTGAGTGCTACCCACAGCAATGTCAGCGCCAAATTCACCCGGAGGGGTAAGCAAAGTTAAACTTAGAGGATCTGCTGCTACCGTCACCAATGCACCCTGAGCATGGGCTTTTTCAATAAAAGCGCGGTAATCGTAAATTGTGCCATCGCTTGCCGGGTATTGCAGAACGGCACCAAAAATCGGTTCCTCAAAATCAAATGTTTGATGGTCGCCGACAATGATTTTAATCCCCAATGGTTGAGCGCGAGTCTGCAACACATCAATGGTTTGGGGATGACAATCACGAGATACAAAATAGCTATTTGCCTTATTTTTAGAAACGCCGTAGCTGAGGCTCATGGCTTCCGCGGCGGCTGTGGCTTCATCCAGTAATGAAGCATTAGCAATTTCCAAACCCGTGAGGTCGATAATCATGGTTTGAAAATTTAACAGTGCTTCCAATCGTCCTTGGGCAATTTCTGGCTGATAAGGAGTGTAAGCAGTATACCAACCGGGGTTTTCTAGGATATTACGTGCAATCACTGGAGGGGTAATACTGTCGTAATATCCCATACCAATATACGAGCGGAAAACTTGGTTTTTGCCAGCAATTTTTTTTAACAATGCCAACGCTGCGTATTCGCTTTCTGCTTCAGGTAAATTTAGCGGTTGCTGGAGGCGAATTGCCTGGGGCACTGTTTGGTCAATGAGGTCATCTAAACTAGAAAACCCCAAGACTTCAAGCATTTGCTTGATGTCATCAAAGTTCGGGCCTATGTGTCTGGGGGCAAAACTACTTAACTTTTGACTTGTTTCGTTGAGTAGATGGCGATCGCTAGACTTGATATTAGGGAGATTTGATACCACAAATTACTCTCCAAATGATAGTATATTAACATTTTGCAACAAATACTGATAACAAGTTAGTGTAATTTATCAATTTATCCAAATTTGATTTTTGGGGAATGGGGCATGGGGCATGGGGCATAGGTCATGATAAAACGGAAAGGGG
>NZ_JACKZU010000680.1:0-1588 GCF_014222165.1 Nostoc sp. 2RC | reverse complement strand
CTCCCACACCTCCCACACTTCCTGCTTGCCCCATGCCCAATGCCCAATACCATAAATGGACACAACTCGACGATTTTGGGAATACTCAAACCAGTGGTGTGAGGGTAAAAAAGTGGTAGAAGAAAGTGCATATTGGGTGGCTTGGTCGCAAATTTCAGGGATTGGCCCGGTATTATTGCGACGACTGCAACAGCATTTTGGTACGTTGGCAACTGCTTGGAAGGCTACTAAGCAAGAGTTAGGGAAAGTAGAGGGTTTTGGTTTTCAAACACTAGAAAAAATAGTACAACAGCGATCGCGTCTACATCCAGAACAGCTATTCATTAAACACCAACAGGAAAACCCTTATTTCTGGACTCCAGCAGATGCAAATTACCCCCGCTTACTATTGGAAACTCCCAGTCCCCCGCCGATTTTGTACTATCGCGGTGAAGTTGAACTCCAAGAAAATCTCGGACAAAAACCGCTAGTTGGTATTGTTGGCACCCGCCGCCCTTCAGAATATGGCATTCGTTGGACTCGTCAAATTAGTACAGCTTTGGCTAAAAATGGCTTTACCGTAGTTTCTGGGATGGCGGAGGGAATTGACACAGAAAGCCACGCCGCTACCATGAAAGCTGGTGGAAGAACCATCGCAGTTTTAGGGACTGGCATAGACGTTATTTATCCCCAAAAAAATCGCGATTTGTACAAGGAAATTTTGACGGCTGGCTTAGTTGTGAGTGAGTATCCCACAAAAACTCCACCCGATCGCACTCACTTTCCCCGCCGCAACCGCATTATTGCAGGCATGAGCCGCGCTATCCTGGTCATGGAAGCCCCATTAAAATCTGGCGCTTTGATTACAGCCACCTACGCCAATGAATTTGGGAGAGATGTCTATGCATTACCAGGAAGAGTAGACGATTATCCATCCCAAGGTTGTTTGAAATTATTAACTCAAGGCGCTTCTTTAATTCTCAAAGAATTAGACGAATTACTAAAAATGCTGGGAGCAATACCACAAATTGATGAAGTTGAGCAATTGTCAACAGTACAACAATTAAGTTTGCCAACTTTATCACCCGAATTGCAACAGGTAATGGATGCGATCGCCTCTGATATTCTACCCTTCGATTTAATAGTCCAACAAACCGGTATGCCTCCTGGTTCAGTTTCCAGTGCCTTGTTACAGTTGGAACTTATGGGTTTACTCTCCCAACTACCGGGAATGAGGTATCAAAAGAATTAAAGGGCATTGGGCATTGGGCATGGTGACTAATCACTAATCATGGCACTTGGCAGTGTGCAAGAAGTTGCTTTGTGTCTACAAGTCGGTAAAGCTGCACGAAATATTGGAGTGGGTTAATTTTTGCAACTCGATGCATTCACAATGCAACTCGATGCATTCACAATACAACTCGATGCATTCACAATACAATTCGATGCATTCACAATACAATTCGATGCATTCACAATGCAATTCGATGCATTCACAATGCAATTCGATGCATTCACAATGCAACTCGATGCATTCACAATGCAACTCGATGCAACTAAAAAACTATATTCCCTATTCCTCATACCCAATGCCCCATGCCCCATGCCC
>NZ_JACKZU010000679.1:0-1594 GCF_014222165.1 Nostoc sp. 2RC | reverse complement strand
CTAACTTGAAAATCAAACTTTGGCTTTAGCCCAAGAAGAGTATGTGGCGGAAGTCGTTGAATTACAACAGCCATAACTAAAACATTGATGAAAGGTTTAAATTGCAACCGGAACAGGCTCAACACTAACTTGATAACCAAGTTTTTCTAAGCGTTTAATCAAACGTTTCTTGACATTTTCCGGTTGTTGTTTGTCGAAATAATCAGCTCCTAAATCTTTATAAGGTTCCTGACGTGATATGAGATGATAAGCGATCGTTAAAATAGAATGTGCAACTGCGACAGCAGCACGCTTTTTACCCCTTCGTCCACTAATACGACGAAACTGAGCGGCAAGGTAAGTCTTGGTACGAGCTAGAGCATGAGCAGCCTGAACCAGAATTGTTCGTAAGGAGCGATTACCTTTACGGGTACTGGTTGAAAGCGTTTTCCCACCACTTTCATAATTCCCAGGTGCAAGCCCAGCCCAAGCAGCCAAGTGTTCGGCACTAGGGAAACGACTCATGTCAGCACCAATTTCGGAGACAATAATCTCCGCAGTTCGGCGTGCGATACCTGGTATTGTGTCAACTAGCTCTACCGCTTGCTCAAAAGGGTGGCAATAATCCTGAATTTGTTGGTCGAAACATTCAATTGTTTCGTCTATACTGTCAATTTGACACAATAACTGGGCAAGAATAAATCGTTGATGAGGACGAACTCTACCTTCAAGTGCTTGAATCAGTAAATCATACTTTTTTCGCATGGTTCCTTTGGCCAAATTCGCCATAAGTTCGGGAGAAGTGTTACCTTCAACGATCGCAGATAGCATTGCTCGTCCGGATACACCCATGACATCACTGGCAACTGAGGCAAGTTTAATGTTGGCAGCTTCAAGTACTTTTTGGACTCGATTCACCAAATTGACTCGTTCTCGAATAAAATTGCTACGATGGCGAGTTAAGTCGCGCAAATCTCTTTGCTCAACTGGTGGGATAAAACTCGGACGTAACAACCCATGTTGTAGTAGTTCAGCGATCCATTGTGAGTCTTTGATGTCTGTCTTGCGTCCTGGCACCGCTTTTATATGGCGGGCATTGACTAACATAACTTCAAAGTTACCTTCCAAGATGTTAAATATAGGTCGCCAGTACTCTCCAGTACTCTCCATTGCTACATGAGTGCATCCTTGGCTTGTCAACCAGTCAGAAAGTTTTAACAAGTCCTTGGTCATGGTAGTGAATGTACGTATTTCCTTATGCCATCCCCCCGAAGACTTTGGGGTAATTGCACAAGCTACCACTGTTTTTTTATGCACATCCAACCCTGCACAATGTCTATAGACTACCTGCATAAATCCTGACTATAACAATGCATCAAATTGATAGGGGGCTAATACTTGGATACTTCTTCCGGTCGATTCTAACTTGCGTGCTTACCAACACTACATATAGCTCGGTAGCGACAATTGGCAATGCCTCTGAGTATCCGGGTTCGACTGCCTTGCAGGCTAAATATGCTCTACTGAAGGACAACCTCGTTTGTATCAACCTTAAGTGGACGCTACCACATTTTCATGCTTGGCGGTGAAATTTTTTTCATTGGGACTGCCTTCT
>NZ_JACKZU010000678.1:0-1605 GCF_014222165.1 Nostoc sp. 2RC | reverse complement strand
CCCATGCCCCATGCCCCATGCCCCATATCCAATGACTAAATCAAAAGCATTTATTCAACCACTCGATCGCATAGCGATCGCATTGATGCTACTCCTGAGTGTACTGATTGGGTTGATAATGTTGAAAGGTGATGTGGTAACAGCTCGTGTCCGAGATTTTACCTGGCAAAATCAACAAATCGGTGCAGAAGATAATTCCTTTGCCCTCACCTTTAGTCGCCCAATGGACACTAAAAGCGTAGAGAATAACTTTAAAATTGACCCGCCTCTAGCAGGTAAATTCAGTTGGGCGGGGCGGCGAATGGTTTATACACTGCTCACACCAGCACCCTATGGCACAAATTATAAAGTGCAGTTACAGGCAGCCAAAGATAAGTTTGCTGAGCAAGAAGGTACAAATCGCACAATCCAGCCCTTTGTGGGTAGCTTCCGCACACGCGATCGCGTCATCCTTTACATAGGAACTGAACAAGAAGAACAAGGAAGATTAATTCTTTACAATTTAACCCAAGAGCAAAAAACCGTACTTACCCCCAAAGACTTAATCGTCATGGAGTTTGAGTCATTTCCAGATGGGGAGAAAATTTTATTTTCGGCTCGTAGCACCAAGAACTCAGACTTACTTTCAGCCCAGCTATATACAGTAACAACCGGCGTTGCTGGTAAATCTGAGCGCGAAGTAGAACCAGCTGGCAGAGTTGACCTAATTTTAGATAGTAAAGATTATCAAAACCTGAAATTTGACTTATCACCCGATGGGCAAACTATAGTCATCCAACGGGGAAACAAAGCTAATCCCGGCGACTTTGGACTATGGTTTATGCCAGCAACCAGCGACGCCTCAGGAGAAAAACCCACCCCTAAACGCTTGCAAAGCCAACCAGGGGGAGACTTTACCATTACCCCAGACAGTAAAGCCGTAGCAGTGGCCCAAGGACAAGGAGCAGCAATCTTACCACTGCAAGGAGATGCCAGTAAACCCTTAGATTTTCTGCCCCAGTTTGGCTTAGTACAGGCTTTCTCCAAAGATGGCTCCCAGGCAGCAATGGTAAAATTCAATACCGATTACACGCGAGATTTGTTTTTAGTTACAAACCAAGGCGTGCAGAAACAACTAGTAAAAACAACAGGCTCAATAGTCAATTGTCAATTTGACACCGCCTCACCTACCCTCTACTGCTTATTGACACAGTTAATATCCAAAGAACAATACATAGAACAACCTTATGTAGTGGCAATTGACCTGAAAACCGCCCAACAAAAACCACTGTTATTACTTCCACCCGAACAGCGAAATGTGCAAATGAGTTTATCTCCTGACGGTTTAGGCTTGTTATTTGACCAAGTAGTACCGCAGACAAACCCATCGACCACATTACCTACAAACACCTTGAAAACAGATGACGGAGACGCGATCGCTACCAGTAGCCTATGGCTAATGCCCCTATTACCCATCGCCGACACTGCAACCGTAGAAATTAGACCAGAACAACTCCCCTTGGCTGGATTTCGTCCCCGGTGGCTGCCTTAGGGAGATGGGGAGGTGGCAACGCCTTGGGGAAAGGTAAAAGGGAAAAGGTAAAAGGAGGGATCTTTCTTTTCCCC
>NZ_JACKZU010000677.1:0-1613 GCF_014222165.1 Nostoc sp. 2RC | reverse complement strand
CCCTTTCCCCTTCCCTATGCCCAATCCCCTCAATCAATAAATCGTATAGAAAAAGTCAGACTTTTTTTTGATACTATGAAAAGTCTGACTCATTAAACACCGATTGACGTATGAGTAAAGGTACTTTATTCGATAAAGTTTGGGACTTACACACCGTTGGTACACTTCCCTCAGGGCTGACACAACTATTTATCGGGCTTCACCTCATTCATGAAGTCACTAGTCCCCAAGCCTTTGCTATGTTACGCGAGCGGGGTCTCAAGGTACTGTTTCCTGAGCGTACTGTCGCTACGGTAGACCATATTGTACCTACAGAAAATCAGGCGCGTCCTTTCATCGATACCTTGGCAGAGGAGATGATTCAAGCGCTGGAACAGAATTGTCAAGAAAATAACATAACTTTTTACAATATTGGTTCTGGCAGTCAAGGTATAGTTCATGTGATTGCACCCGAACAAGGACTGACTCAGCCGGGAATGACTATTGCTTGTGGAGATAGCCACACATCTAGTCACGGTGCATTTGGAGCGATCGCTTTTGGTATCGGTACTAGTCAAGTCCGGGATGTCCTCGCTTCCCAAACCCTGGCGCTATCCAAGTTGAAAGTCAGGAAAATTGAAGTTAACGGTACTCTTAATCCTGGCGTTTATGCCAAAGATGTAATTTTACATATCATCCGCACCCTTGGTGTTAAAGGTGGCGTGGGCTATGCCTACGAATTTGCAGGTACTACCTTTGCACAAATGAACATGGAAGAAAGGATGACAGTGTGCAATATGGCGATCGAAGGCGGTGCCAGATGCGGTTACGTTAATCCGGATCGAGTCACCTATGATTACCTCAATGGTAGAGATTTTGCTCCCAAAGGTGCAGATTGGGACAAAGCAGTAACTTGGTGGGAATCTATTAAAAGTGATGCTGATGCCGAATATGACGATGTAGTGGTATTCGACGCTGCCGAAATTCCTCCCACCGTTACCTGGGGAATTACTCCCGGTCAAGGTATCGGTGTGAACCAGTTTGTGCCTCAGCCAGAAGAACTACCCGAAGAAGACCGCTTTGTTGCCGAAGAAGCTTACCGCTACATGGATTTATACCCAGGGCAACCCATCAAAGGCACCAAAATCGATGTCTGCTTCATTGGTAGTTGCACCAACGGCAGAATTAGCGATTTGCGGGAAGCGGCTAAAATCGCCAGAGGTCGCCACGTTGCCGAGGGAGTTAAAGCTTTTGTCGTCCCTGGTTCCGAAAGAGTGAAGCAAGAAGCCGAAGCTGAAGGACTAGACAAAATATTTGCGGAAGCAGGATTTGAATGGCGCGAACCTGGATGTTCCATGTGTCTGGCAATGAACCCCGACAAATTACAAGGAAGACAAATCAGCGCATCATCTTCAAATCGCAACTTTAAAGGTAGGCAAGGTTCCTCCTCCGGTCGCACATTATTAATGAGTCCGGCAATGGTAGCTACCGCCGCCATTAAAGGCGAAGTTTCAGACGTGCGTGAGTTGTTGTAATTTTAAAGGGGCATGGGGCATTGGGAAGGGGAAAGGGGAAAGGGGAAAGGGGAAAAGGGGAAAGATTAAATTTATTCCTTTTCCCTTTAACCTTTAACC
>NZ_JACKZU010000676.1:0-1634 GCF_014222165.1 Nostoc sp. 2RC | reverse complement strand
CCTACTACCTCTCCCTCCCCCAACGCATCAACTCCCGCCCACTACCGCCAGTAGAAATCGTAGATATGCGGGAAGAATTGCAGCAGGGAAATCGTTCTATATTTAGTAGATCCTTGCAAGAAGCTTTGCAACAGCTAAAAGAAAGACAGCAGCAAGGAATTTTATTTATTCATCGCCGGGGACACAGTACTTTTGTTTCTTGTCGCAGCTGTGGGTATGTGCTGGAGTGTCCCTACTGTGACGTGTCCCTGGCCTATCACCACACCGAAGAAGGAGCGCCAGAATTGTTGCGGTGTCATTACTGTAACTATACGCGATCGCATCCTAAATTCTGCCCCGATTGCAGTTCCCCTTACCTGAAATTCTTTGGTAGCGGGACTCAGCGAATTACTCAGGAACTAACGCGACAGTTTCCCCAATTGCGTTTAATTCGCTTTGATAGCGACACCACCCGCAACAAAGGCGCACACCGTACATTACTTACGCAGTTTGCCAACGGTGAAGCCGATTTATTAGTGGGTACGCAAATGCTCACTAAAGGTTTAGATTTACCGCAGGTGACACTTGTGGGAGTTGTGGCCGCGGATGGGTTGCTGCATTTATCAGACTATCGCGCCAGCGAACGCGCATTTCAAACCTTGACTCAAGTAGCTGGACGTGCTGGCAGAGGAGACGATCCGGGGAGAGTTATTATACAAACTTATACCTCAGAACATCCAGTAATTGAAGCAGTGCGATCGCACGATTATCACTCTTTTTCTCAGGCAGAATTAGAACAGCGCCAAGCCTTGAATTATCCCCCCTACGGAAGGTTAATTTTATTGCGCTTAAGCAGTCTCGACGCTGTGCAAGTGCAGAACACAGCCCAAATCATTGCCACAGCTTTAAGCGCCAACGAGGAATTAGAGATATTGGGGCCAGCACCAGCCGCTATTTTACGAGTAGCGAATCGTTATCGTTGGCAAATATTGATTAAATTTGCTCCTGAGGAATTACCGCAACTACCAGACTGGGAACAAGTGCGATCGCTTTGCCCTCAATCTGTTAGTTTGACAATAGATGTAGACCCATTAAATATTATGTGATTTCATGCCAAATTCAAAATTGGTATTCGCGCTTGTTTGAAAAGCGTCATTCTTATCCTAAGTATTTGGGCGAACCTGAGATTACTCACCAGGCGATTGGAAATCGCGGCTACACAGACGAAACCCACCTACGTGGGTTTTAAAACCTTGATTTTGTGTTATATCATGTCCGCTTGATTACTTATTAAACCCCAAGAACCCCAAAGAGCCAAAGCTACGCTTTGTCTCCCCTCCCCGCTCGCGGGGAGGGGTTGGGGGTGGGGTGCAATGACTTTGGGAATCATAACTAATTATCCGGACATGATATTATACCAATTCACCAAAATATTGATACTTGTACGGGCGAACGGCTGTTCGCCCCTACGCTTACTATTCGCCCAATACTTTTTAAACATCCTATTAGTAATTAATAAAATGACTAGCGTTTAAAGTCGATGCTGTAATTCCAGTTAACAAAGCAAAATTTACATTGCCAATCTTAATTAAAGTATCATTGTTGCTTTGAGTAATGGACAAATTTGCATAGCTAATACCACCTGATAAAGCAAT
>NZ_JACKZU010000675.1:0-1676 GCF_014222165.1 Nostoc sp. 2RC | reverse complement strand
GCTTTAACCCTAGTAGAGAAAATGGGAACAGTGGTGCTAAAAGCTGTTACTGCTGTCACCAGCGTTTTCGGGGGTGGCAGTAAGTGAGTATTCCAAGCGCACCGAATACAGCCGTTTTAAAAGATAGTCTCACTCACGCTGGTAAGTATGTTCGGGTTTTCAGTACCAGCATCAAAGGTAACTGGAATATTCCGAACACTACGAGGGCATTAACTCAATTCAGCGTGAGGGACTTCAGGAATCTCTACAAACTTACGAACGCCATGAACGAGCAGAAAGGTCTGCTTGACGAGATTAAGGCTATCAAGAAAACCGCAGAAGCCGCTACCAAAGCGAAAGACACCGCTAACGCGACAAAAAAGATCACCGATATTTTTCTCAAGAAAATACCTGGCACTGGCGAGATAGATAAAGCTTCCAAAGTCAGTGGACTCCTGGGCTTGCTTGCGGCGATTGGAATCACCGGATTATTACTACTCCAGGAATTTATCAGCGACAGAACTTTTGACAACCTGACTTCTCTTGGGCTTGAGATGTCAAAAAACTTATCCTTACTGACAACTGTTAATTCTAAGGTTAAAAGCTTAAATGAAAAGGTTGATAAATTCAATACCAGAATCAGCAAAGAACTAGATACCAACGCCAAAGATTATGCCAGGCTTAATAAATCGGTCGAGAAAACTGGGCAGGAGATCGTAACAGCCAAGAAGCAAGCCAATGATGCTTTGTACGAGGCTCGCGAGGGACGGAAAATAGTAACTGGTTTAGCTGAGTCAGCCAGAAAATTGGCTAATGATACCCTGTATGAATTTCGTCAGAATAAGATAGCAATTGAAACGAAGATAACTGAACAACGCATCAATTTTGACGCCAAAATTCAATCAATTAATACTCAAATTTCAAAGTTTAATAATAGCGTCGGAGAGTCCTTTCAAAAGTCTGTAAACGCTACTATTTCTAAATTGCAATCAGACCTGGCAGCGACAAAAGCCCAGGTGTCGGCAATTAAGCCACAAAATATTGATACAAATAGCATCACAGCTAATGCTGTCGCAGCTGCAAAATCATTGGTTATTCCGCTACAGTCACAGGTTGGGCAACTAAGTAACACGGTTATTGGTGTTCAAGCACAGGTCGGACAAATCCCAGTATTAGCTAATTCTGTAAGTAGCTTGGGTAAATCTATTAATGCTGTAGATAACAAAGCTGATGCAGCGATGAACGAGGCACGTAATAAAGGTGTGCCCAACCTTGCGCCAATTCAGCAACAGTTAGATGATAAATTTAACCGTTTCGTCGCCGACAATAACAAAGCTCTTGGTATCAGGGATTTACAAATATCCGACCTCAGTAAAGATTTTGATAAAAAAATAGCGGATTTCAATCGACTAAATAATTTGTCTTCCGAGCAGAGATTTCAAGAGTTCAAGAAAGAAAATGACAAAGCTCTGGCGATTCGGGACTTACAACAATCGAATCTATCTAAGGAGTTTGACCAAAGATTCGCTGATTTCAAACGTCAAAACGAGATGACATCTGACCAGCGTTTTGAAGAATTTGAACGTGAAAACAGGCAGTCTTTAGGCTTGTTAAAGGGTGACGTACAACAAATCAACAAGGATATTAACACCACGAAATCAGATATTACAAAAATCGATACCAAACTGAAGGAACAA
>NZ_JACKZU010000674.1:0-1679 GCF_014222165.1 Nostoc sp. 2RC | reverse complement strand
GGTTGGGGGTGGGGTGCAATAACTGTGGGAATCATAACTAATGATTTGCCTTGTAGGAGAGAGGTTTGGAGAGGGGTTTTCTAGATACCGTAAAAAGTAAACCATTATGGCAACCTCGGAATAATTGCCTCCCAGGTTTTGGCATTTGTCCAATAAGCACCGTGGGAACGGGGAAAGGGTTGTCTGCTATCCACTACCACATCCTGCACTCTATCGGGGAAAATTTTCTTGCCAACGTAACTGAGAAAATCCCGTAAATCGTAGATATTCAACCATTGCGGGAAATATTGTGGTAATAACTGCCCATATTCTAAGCTGTAGAGGGCGTTAATCTCATATAAAAATGGTGCTTGGGAACCAACTGTTACCAATAATTCCACCTGAGATAACTGTTGCTGCACTAGCAAATCTACACAAGCGATACCCCCCAAACTATGGGCAATTAAAACCACTGGGGGTTCTGCTTGTTCGATTTGTTGCTGGATAAACGCCCTGATTTTTTCACCCCGCGCCTGATATAGCAGAATATCCCCAGGCATAGGCGAAATTTTATCAGTTAGTTCAAAGCGGTTGCCTTTGATATAGTTTGTTCCCATAGGTAGGGCTAACTCAACAAGCGGCTTTAATAACCATCTACCTAATCCTAATTCCGCCTCTGTCAAAGCCAGAGTCAGCAATTCCACAACTTTATCGCGCAATTGAGCATCGATGAGTATGGGGGGAAATTTTTGTTGCTGTTCGCTAAGAAACATTGCTTGAGCCACAATTGCCCTAGCGATCGCTCCATAATATTCACTCAAATCAGACTCACAAACTGTAAGCAATGCCCGTTCATACGGTTCGCTGCGGATAACAATTTCTCGCGCTTGTTCAAACACCTCTGTAATTCCCGCCTCTTGCAACTTAGCTTGCAGTTGAGACACCGGAGTGAAACTCGCTACACGAGATTGTAAAATATCTCCTGGTTCTTCCCCAAAGGGATTTCCTGACTCAATCGGTTTCAAAGACAACAGCCGTAATTCATACAAAGGATCGCTGTATAATTGTCGCCAGAGAATAATATCTGCGTCTTCTTCTTTTTGAAATAAAGCCAGTGTGGCATCTTGCAAGGGTATCGATGCCCCATGAGCATTGAACTTTGCACCTAATTCACCCCAAAGGCAAGGAGCAACTTTAACGTCAGGACGTTGGGTGTGAATCTTTTGCTCAATTATCTCAAAAGTTTGGTAGTATTCTCGTTCCCTAATGCCTGTGCCATGTACAAATATTACAGTGGTCATTGTTATTTAGCGATCGCCAAGCTTCTCCTCTGTATTATTCATCAAAACTCCTGGGTTTCAAACCCACGAGTTTACGACGTATTTAAGTTTTTATCCCACTCAAATTAAAATTGAACAAAAACAATAAACGATACACCGAATTCAACAAACGATACACCGAATTCAACAAACGATGCACCGAATTCAACAAACGATACACCGAATTCAACAAACGATGCACCGAATTCAATAAACGATGCAGCGAATTCAATAAACGATGCACCGAATTCAACAAACGATGCAGCGAATTCAACAAACGATACACCGAATTCAATAAACGATGCAGCGAATTCGATGAATGTATAATAACGTTACAGCAAACTTACTCAATTACTAATTAATCCGGAGTCACCCCACCCC
>NZ_JACKZU010000068.1:0-26139 GCF_014222165.1 Nostoc sp. 2RC | reverse complement strand
AAATCAATGCTTTCAACCTGATTTCTTTACAAAACTTTACAACATGTCCCATTTTGCACGTATCCCGGCTGTACCCCCAAAGCTTCCTGAGCTAACACAGAGCCATTCAGCATCATAGCCGAGTCTGGAAATTTGCCGTAGAAAGTGCTGAATATAGAGTGTTGTTCGCCCCGGCTGGACTGGGCAATTGAGGAATCCTGGCACGTTTTCGATACAGAAAAATCTTGGCCTAATTGACTCGATGGCTCGTTTAACGGCAGGGAAACAGTCACGCTCATCTGCTGCACCTTGCCGTTTACCTTGGAGGCTGAACGGTTGGCACGGCGGCGAAGCTGTGATGAGGTCAATTTCTCCCCACTGTTTTCTAATTTCTCTGCCTGGGAGGGTTCGCACATCGCCGTAGTTAGTGACATTGGGGTAACGCTTGCTGAGTCTGTCGCAGCAGTAAGCATCGACTTCTGAGACTCCAACGAGTTGGAATCCTCGCTTGATTGTTGCGGCAAGGGGGAATCCTGCCCCAACTCCTGAGCAGAGGTCAAGTTGCTGCATTGTTCATCCTCTAAGAATTTCACTTCATCAGGAAATACCCTGATTTGCAGATCGTAATTATCTAATTTGACCCAAAACTCAGGACTATCATCTCTGTGATAACCAGATAAATAACCCTTCTCACCTGAGTACTTTTTAGGGTAAATAATCTCAAAGCGATCGCCAATTTTAAACTGACTATCCTTTGAAATACGCTGATAATTGAAATCTTTGATTTTGCTAAATGTATATTCGGCAGATAATTGGTTATCTTTCCAAATAACAGTAACCTCTTTCTTATGTACGCTTGATATGATTCCCAAGCGTCTACCAGGGGCAAGAATGAAATCGCCTACAGAGTAATTACTCATCTGTTTCTATTCACTGTTAAAGGCTAGTATTGTGAATTTGGCTTATGAATAAGCCAGATTTTTGAACTGAGTAAACTGTGAGTCAAATAGCAGTTTTACCGTCCCCGTTGGGCCGCCCCTATTCTTGGCAATAATTACTTCTGCAAGTCCTCTATCAACAGTGTCGGGAAAGTAATACTCATCCCGATAAAGGAGCAAAACTAAATCCGAATCTTCCTCAATTCGCCCTGATTCTCGCAAATCCGACATCATGGGACGCTTGTTATTACGGCTCTCTACACCACGATTTAGCTGTGACAGGATAACGACAGTAATGTTGCACTCACGCGCCAATTGTTTTAACTGTCTAGTAATTTTTCCTATTTGAAAAGAGATATTGTAGCTATCACCGTCTGTCCCTTCCATCAGTTGTAAATAATCAATGCCAACCATGCCAATACGACCGTATTGTGCAACAATCCGTTTCACCTTAGAACGTATCAAACTAACAGTTATTAAAGGTGAATCGTCAATATAAATAGGCAATTCGCTCAATCTACCGATTGATTGTGCTAAAGGTTCCCACTGCTGTTTGCTAATCCAGCCCCGTTGTATGTAGCCTGATTCAATTCTTGAGTCTTGGGATAAAAATCTATCTCCCCATTCTTCTTTGCTCATTTCAAGGCTAAAAATAACAGTTGGTAGCTTTTCCAATTCGGAGATATTAAAGGCTAAATTGCCTAGAAATGATGATTTTCCCATTGCAGGACGACCAGCAATTGTTATTAGCTTCCCCGGCTTAAATCCCCCTATCATCGCATCCAAATCATAAAAGCCAGTTTTAACCCCAGGTGGTGATATACCGATGCTTTTTTCTTCAATGCTGGAGTAAGCATTTATTAAGATATCGCTGAGGTGAATTGGTTCAGAGATTGATGCAATCGCGCTATTGCTTATCTCTAAAATTTTTGATTCAGCAATCTCTAATTGTTTGGCTATTTCTTCTTCTTGGTCGTGTGACAAATTATAAATTTCACTTGCTGCCTTGGCTAATTGGCGGCGGTAATATTTTTCCATCACCAAAGAAGCCAAAGCATCGATGTTGACAGCTGACACCGTGCGGTCTACAAGAGTTGCTAACTTATTTCTGCCACCAATGCGAAATAGTAAATCATGGTCAGTTAACCAATTTGTAACTGAGAGCAAGTCTGTGGGTTTGCCTTGTGCGTGGAGCCTGACTGCTGCTTGATAAATATCTTTGTGGGCGGTAATGTAAAATGCTTCGGCAACAAGGGTATCACAAACCCTACTTATTGCTTCTGGGTCGAGCATTATCCCTCCTAAAATCGCCTCTTCTGCTTCAATATTTTGGGGAGGCAGCTTGTTAGTAGTATCACCAAAATTTAGATTCTCAGACATTAATTTACTCTGCTTTTAGTGGGTTTTCTGTGGGTATGGGATTGGTTACTAAAAATTCGCGCACATCTTCACGGGCAGTTTTCGCCCAATTAAGCCAGCTACAGTAAAAGTCATCTTTTAAAAATTGTTCAAGTCTTGCGCTGTCGCCCGATTGAGCAGCACCGGAAACTACAGCTTGTAACTGTTGATACCACATTTGATGCTGGGGTTCACTGTAAGCCGCAAAATTATACTTTTGGTTTTGATTTTCATTCTCATTGCGGGTCAAAAGCCACTGCTCAGACAATTCCTCAAAATTTTTCTCAATCCACTTGAGGGGCAATATTGGCGGTTTTGGTAAGTCAGCAGCTTTTTTCTTACCAAATTCCAAAAAATTCTCTCTCTCGGTTTCTGAAAGAGAGTTGAGAAAAATTTGAAATAAATCTGTAGAGTCGCTGGAATCACCTTCTGAAGAGGTTTCTAAGTCTTGGCTGTCCGGAATTCCGGACGGCTGTCCGGTTTTCCGGATGACTGTCCGGTTTTCCGGATGACTGTCCGGAATTTTGGCCTTTGTCCGGTTTTCCGGACGGGTGTCCGGAATTCCGGACGAATCACGTAGTCGTTTAATGTGTATTTTGTGAGGTTCAGAAAGCTCAATTTCTCCCTCTTCCTCTAATTTAGAAAGAGCTTCCCAAAAAGTCGAGCGCTTCATATCAAAGAGGTCACGGACTTCTTTTGTATCAATAAAAGCAGCCCAGTTTTCTTTAAATTTAATCCGCACCCAAATTTTCAACGCGCCTTTAGCTGTGAGATCGGCAGATTTGTAGAGCGCGATCGCATCTGTTAAAGTCATGCGGTAATGTTGCTCTGTCACAGCTGCACCCCCTTAGTTACAACTGCGACATCACAAACACTAAAAGTTCCGTCTTTCAGCGTTTGTGTAAAGGTTTGAATTGTCATAGTATCTTTGTAGGTTTGATGGCCCCGTTAAGCGAAAGCTTGTCGGGGCTGTTTTGTTTGGATACAATCAATGAATCAATCTAACTAATAGGTCGATTCAGTATGTCTATTAGATAGATTTTATTGCATAATATATCTATTGGTAATATTCATTCAAAAATAATATGCAAATCCACGAAATTTTTAAGGAAACAATGGACAGGCACCACATTCAGGGAAAGCAGCTGGCTGCAATAGCAGGGATAGGGAAAGACCACCTATCTCAATTTCGTAATGGGAAAAAGTGGATAAGCCCAGAAGTCTTTATGTCTTTACTTGAGGGAATGGAAAAATTAGCGCCCGGCTCACGCCGCTATTTCTGTGAGTTACTAGCCCAAGAGCCTTTATCAGAAGAAGAGAATAATGGGAGGCAGCTAGTAGAAATGCTTGAAAAAGCCAGTGATGAGGAGATAGAAGAGATACTTTTAGGAATTGGTCGTGAGTGGAAGAAAAGGCTGTATAATCCGTCTATTTCCAACAAATACAACACAGATATAGATAATGCGATCGCTGTCTAATTACGTATAAGCAGATATGATATAGCTGTCAACTATCAGGCTGTATCACCACAATGCAGGAATTTAAATATGTGACTCCAAACGACATAAAACGATTACTGGATGGTCTAAGTCCAGAAGAAAGGGAAATTTTAATAGCGGAACAGATAGAGAAGTTATCGGCTGAGTCTAAAGCGCGAGTATTAGGGCTTAGTGAAAGTGGGTTAACTGTGATAACGGGGTCGTTTGTATCGCTTAATAGCGATGTGGCTGTTAACATCCAGAATTCTAACGGCGGGTTTGACGCGGAAACCCTTATTAAAGCGCTAGTCGAGTATAACAGAGAGAAACGAAAGAAAGGTTAAATATCCGCATATACAAGTACTCGCGTACTCGGATACTCACATCCTCACATACCCAAGTATGCAAGTATTCAAATACTCAAATATCTATTTAATTTCTTAGAGGAATTTCCAATTTAGCGGCAGCGCTGCGCTTCCGTTCCTCTCCCCTGCGGTCATATCGAGCAGTCGTAGCCGGGTTAGAGTGTCCCAACATGATCTGTACAGTGGCAATGTCCACACCAGCAGCAAGTAAGTCTGATGCAAATGTACGCCGCAGATCGTGAGGCGAAAACGATTCTAAACCTGCTTCAGCAGCACGTTTCTGCAAAATGAATAACACAGCCTGGGGTGTAAGTCTGTGTTCAACAATGCGACCGCTTTTGTTAACTTGACACAACAGAGAGCCTGTAGCTGAGTTCTTAATCTCAATCCAGGCATTCACAATAGAGATCCCATTCTCTGATAAATAAAGTGTGCGGTCTACTTTACCTTTACTGGCACGAACTTTAATCGCTCCATCACTGATATCAAAATCTTTAAAATCTAATTTCACCACCTCAGCCCGTCGAAGGCCAGCACCGCGAAGGATGGCGATTAGTGCAGCATCGCGGAAACCCGCCGGAGAAAGATCCGCGAAGCAAACCCGCATCAATTTGTTTATCTCATCCTGAGTTAGTGCGCGTCCCCTCAATTCTTTCCTAGCCTTCACGCTGAGAATGTCTACGGCTCTAGCATAGTCGCCAGGGTCGATCAATTGCAGTCTCAAAGCTTCTTTCAAAACCCTACGCAGCGCCGACAGAACGCGGTTAACTGTAGCTGGTTCATATCTCTTGATTAAGGCCGCACGAACAGCGGCGGTATGTTTGTAACGCAGTTTTGACCAGTCCAGGGTTAAGTAATCTGCCTCGCTATTAGTCAACAGTTGCGCGACTAAGTTAAGACTTCGCTTGACCGTCGGCTCAGACCCAGGCGAGAGCGACGCGAGGTAAACCGAGGCTGGATGCTCGGTTAACGGCAGGGGTGTTGTCAGAAGCAGAGAGCCGAGAGGGTCGGTAGTAAAAGTCTTTTCAGACATCGCTTATCAAAAAGGGTCTTCTCAGAAGTCATGTTTTATAAAATAATATTTTGATAAGTAATCCGCCATCGTAGAGCCAAGAGGGCTAAAAGCACTCAGTATTCTTAGAGGAAGGATGAGGGGGCGATCGCTTAGACCAAGAACGGTAAACTGTCTATACCAACGTATAGAAAGTTATTTGTCTAACACAGCATCCTATTTTCTTAGAGGATGAGTAAAGGAGCGATCGCTAATCTTTTAAATATTCCATAGTGGAAATTTTAATCTTGGCTGCTTTTTCTTCATCATCTAAATGCCAAGCTAAAAAATCATATCCATCCTCAGTTTTTTCATAATCATACTCAAGCTCTAAAGCATGAGCAGCTTCGATGAAAACTTCTAAACTGCCTCCAGTCCACTTAATTTCATCATCTTTGATGCTATCAAGTATCAAAGCTGCGGGATAACCTTGCAGAGTTACAAATAATTGGCTTTGATGCTGCCAAGTTTGACAAACACGACAGCTATAGCCCCTCCTCAGTATCATAAGCACAATCTTCGGTTTTTAATTCACTTTGCCACCATTCTTTATCTTTATTGTAATAAGTTGGTTTCTTAGAATCGTCTTCATCGGGTGATGTCAATATGTATTTTTTAGGCATGATTTTAGCTCCTTTTTTAACCATTTTAAGATTAATGACTATTTTATTCTGATAAAAAATCTGGGCAATTATCATCACTCCAACCATAAGGATAAATTGCACAAATTAATTGATTATCCCCATAAAAATCACCATGATAATTAGTGCATCCTCTACAAGCTGAAGGTGTGAAATCATCATCTTCTTCATCTTCTATTAAAATTTCACCACAGTTAGGGCATACAGTTATATTTCTACCATCGTCATCTTTTAAGCAAGTCAAAATGTTGTTCCTACCTTGAAAATATAAATAGCTGCAATTACAAATTTCTATCTCACCATCTATATCAGTTGATTTATAGTCTGGGTGAATGTCCCAAAACTGCTGCTCGGAAATTTTATATGGAATTCCAGAGATGTTACCTGGAATCCAAAGCTTACCATCATGAAAAATCCTTGTAGTGAAAGTAGAATAGTCATGAGCCATATTTTCTAGGCTGCATTTATTCTCTGCATCTTGATAACTGTAGCTACGATAAATTACTCTAACTGTCTTACCAAGTGGGTAAGTTTGGATTACTAAGTATTCTCTGTCACCGAATTTAGGATTGTACTTTTTAGCAGTACTTTCTTCTAAAAATTTCAAGTCTTCTACTGTATCCATATATTGCTTACTTTGTGTATATAGTAATAA
The DNA here is from genome assembly GCF_014222165.1 of Nostoc sp. 2RC. Taxonomy (NCBI): domain Bacteria; kingdom Bacillati; phylum Cyanobacteriota; class Cyanophyceae; order Nostocales; family Nostocaceae; genus Nostoc; species Nostoc sp. 2RC. Next base: position 19,634 of record NZ_JACKZU010000068.1, on the reverse strand, counting down.
TTCCCTTATTGATGCCCAACGAAATCACAAAAACCATAATTAGACTCATAATTCAATAGGTTTACCATTGAAATGCTGGTAAATTTTCTCAGGGTGAAACCAATCAGGCAAGGTCTTCTCAACATCATCAAGATTATTCCCTTGTTCATCCACCAAGCCATATCTCACAACTACTCTAAATAGTGGTGTTTCACCATTTGCACTAAATTTCTCCAGTAAAATTGTCCCTGCCTTACGTGCAGCAGCTGTGCCATCTGGGAACGATTCATTAGTGGCATTATGAGTAATACCAAGTAAATATTCTTTGGCTTTGCGAGTATCGGTGAGAGACATTTTGAAGAAAGCGATCGCACTTTCACCGCAGAGAGATTTTAGATTGGTGAATTCATCCACAATTACTTGCTGTTTAGTGGTCGGTTTCTGTTTAATTCTGGTTAGCCAACGTTCGCAACACTCATCAAAAGCCTGACTTATCTCAAATTCTGATTCTGCCTTACTGGTAGCTTCTAAAAGTTTCCACACATCAGCATTGTCACCAGTAGCGTGACGGTCGATTAATTGGTGAATTGGTGCGTCTAGGCAGTACTTTCTAATTAATGCAATGGCTGTGGCAGTGTAAGTTTTACCACTTCCCTGATTGCCTATCAGCCACAGTGGTTTTAGTGAATTGATTATCTTCCATAAATACCCGTCCTCATGAGCTTTTAAGGCATCAATCAAACTTTGTTTAAGTTGCTCGTCGGCTGTAGGTTGTTTAGTATCTTGCATAGGCTTATTAAGTTTATCTAGTTTACGTTTAGTTTCTGCTTCAGATAATAAGTTTTCTGCTATCTGCTTTGATAATTCAGATATTTGTAGTTCATGAGATTTTAAAGATAATTCGCCCTGCAATTGCCCGTTAAGGTGATCTAATTGCAGTTCTGCTTCTGATTTCATAGCCTGAATGGTTTCAGAAGTTTGTCGGGCAATTGCTTGTTTAGTTATCTCAGCTTGATTTTGCTTTGAAAATTCAAATAAATCTATATGTGTTTGCTCTAGCAAGTCGTTCTCTAGAGCTTTTATCTTTAATAATTTAAATTGGCTGTGTATAGCTTTTTCTTGGCTATCTGTAAGTGTTTTAGATACAGCATAAGCAGTTAGTAGAAATAAACTACTAACCAATCCCCAAACGAAAGCTTTATCATCCTCTGGTGGCAGTATTCTTAAAACATGTATATTGTCGTCAAATAGTTGGTTACGTCGTTCCTTATCAATCAAATAACTAATACCACGTTTAATGCTTGAAAATCTGCACTCAGTTTTAGCATTACAAAATAAGGTTTCTTGATGCTTGATTGAATCATTAAACATTGGTACAGCAGTAGTAAACCCAGAAGCTAATAAAACACCTACAAGTATTGTTGAGAATTTGCGTTGTTTAGCTAATCGTTGATTAAAATCCTGTATTTCCTTCATCACTTAAACATCTGCTTAATCATCCGGTCAATTCCTGAGTTTTGCAGCCAAGTTAATAAGCTATCAATGTTTATCACAACATCTACAAAACCAGCGAATAAATAATTAATAAATATAGCTGTTGTCAAACCGCTAATAAAAATTTTAAGAATATTCCAGTTACCTTTAATTCTCATTATTGTTATCCTGATTTTTTTTGTTTAATATTTTTTTAATAATTCCTAGTAACACAATTCCTACAAGTGAGATTAATAAACTCATTCCCATACTTGGCAACTGATAACTTAGCCCTTCAGAGCTTCTGATTTCTTCGTAAGTCTTTGCAATTGCTGTTTGAGTTTGAATAACTTCAGCAGTAATTTTAGAAGTGCCAGAAAACGAAACAGCAGCACCAATAGCTAATTTAACAATACCTATTAATGGTTTCTGCCCTAATGTAAATTCCCAGGATTCAGAGGATAAGGAGAAGTTGAAACCATCCCCTACATCTATTAATCCTGGAAGCAAGCTTACAACTGCACTAGATACTTGAATTATTGCTAGTGTTACCTGTAGCTGGAAAAGTAGCCAGCTAAGACTACAAGAGCTTATTTGACAAGCTAAAAATAATAAGCCGCTATCAATTCTTTTTCTAGTTTGAATATCTGCATAAAGTTTCTGTTCGATATGCGTTAGATATCGTACAGTTTCTTGGTTTATTTGTTGCTGTTCTTCGTCTTCTTCGAGTAGCATAAAATTTCATCAATGGTATTTTTACCCAGATAGCCGCGTTATCTGGGTATTTTATTTAGAATCCAAGTGCGGTTTTAAGTTCAAGTAATTTAGCCTTAAATCCACCTATATAATTTTTTTGGGTAATTAAGTCATATCTAGCATCATCTCCTTTGCTTAAAGCTTCATTAATCTGTCGTTGTTGTAATTGTTCATCTGCGGCAATCTGTTTTATTTCAGGTCTATTTGATTGCTCAATCATCGCTACATCCCTATCAACAGCAACTAAATGAGCATCAATATAGCCCTTAATTTCCGTGTAATTCATCTGATAAGCATGACGATTATTTTCTACTTCCTTAGCATTTACAAATTCTGCGGCTAGTTCTTTTCTCTCGTGTATGTATTTAGAATTACCTAGCATTGTCTGACTAACAGCTTTATCAATGGCTATAGCAGACTTACCAGCTTGTAGAAGAATGTCAGCAGTTGCCTTGTTGTAAGCCTCACTGCCTTGAATAATCTCAATGTAAGCTTGTGCAAGTCTAGGAGCTAGTTCACTACTTAATCTACCTTGTCTTGCTAATTCGCCTATTTTTTGAGCAGTGGCTACATCCCCTTTCATGGCTTTATCAAAGTCTGCGAGAGACACGCCAAATTTAGATTTAAGAGCTTGGGAGAGCCTCTTACCTTTGGGTGTTACGTGATTTTTGAGTTTGGCTGGTTGTGTCATTGGGTATTTCTAAGTAGGAGTTAGGGTCAGTAAAGTATCTGTGACTTGGCTTAACTATCCTGCTGCTAAACCGCAAACTGTCAAATATTGTTAGACAACATAACAGAATAATTATTGACAGAACTAAAACAGGATTAAGTCTAATTACAAAGCTGTTATGTTCTGCGAAACCGAGACAGTACAGTTTCTTTTGATGTTTTTAAATTCTCTCTAGCTGACTGAGCATCAGTCTTAATGCTTCTTACATTATCAGCGTAATTAGATAATTTCTGATTAAGTCTTGAGTTTCTATCAGCTAAGTATTCTCTCAAATCATTACCGCTACTATCTAATTCGCTTTCAATTTCATCAAATTTACTAGCAATATATCCTTTAATAGCAGCAGTAACACCAACAACAAAGCTTGAATAATCAGCAAAAACATCATCAATACTGTCAGCTATAGCTGTTGTTTCTTCTTCTGTCAGAGTAAATCCTAATGCTGATGATTGAGTATTGACTAATGCTTGTTTATCAGCGTCAGACACAACTATTTGATTATCTTCAGAAAGTGCAAACGCCTGTTGTTCTATTTCTTCTGATACATTATCATCCGAGACTGTTTCTAACGGTTCTGTTTCTTGCTCTTGAGGAACTGGCTTTGAGAATTGATTAACAAAATATTCTGTAACAGAATCAACCTCATCATTAGTAGGGTTGTCTGCATCAACAGCAATCTGACAGAGAGCATCTTTGATTTCTCCTAAAGTTACTTTGATATGCTTTCTGGTTAACCTAGATTGAATCCTGGTAGCAATTTTGCTCATGATACTTTTGCTAGTTGATTATTCTGGTTTTTGGCTTTGTAGATAAGAGCGATCGCAATGATAGGGATTAGTACAGTTTTGTTGTAGAAAGCTTTTGCTTTAAAGCCACCACAAGATTTAAACCATCGGCTAATCGTTGATTGATTAGGAAGAATATTGAGGTTTTCTAGCAAGCTTACAAACTGTTCACCAGTCACACCCTCACCTACAGATGGCTCAAAGCTTATGACCTGACGCTTTACTTTGTGGTATTGAGCAAAGTAACGAGGCGACACATTTTTAAGGGCAAGGAATAACTCAAAACCTGACTTATTCATAGTGAGTTCACACGCTTGCATCGACTTCTTGACACGCCACCAATGAACGTCACAGACGCGATCGCCTACCAAAGTTTCATAAATAACTCGTTCTTTCTCCATTGCGGTATGCACTAACTGTAATTTGCATAATTGCAGTGGATGAACTACAGGTAAGCCATACTCGTATTTCAAATACTGCTTATTTGTATTTCACACTCTGCATAATTGGAGTGGAAGATTCACAAATTGCTACTTTTGCATTACAGAAAAGTAAGTAAAAGTGTTATCCACTACTGGTAAATAGTAGGTTTTTGTAATGCAGTGCCTTTGCATAACCTATCCATTTAAATTAAAAACCCCCTAACTAGTAGGGGGCAATGATTAAAATCTATAAGCTTAGAATTAGAAAGTTATTGGTGGCGGTGGTTCAATTCCTTTCTCTTTCAAAACCTGTAGTAGTTGCACAACCCTTACCGCTAGTTCTCTAGGCTGCGCTTTATTTCGATTCCACTGTGAGATCACCCTTGGACAAGTCCCCAGTGCGATTGCTGCCTGGGCTTGTGAGGAGTATGAGGCGATTTCGTTCAATACATACTCTCGTCTTAGATTTGGCTTCATAATAGTTTTGCTCCTGCTGTAGCTGATTTACAGTTGGGGAAGCCTCCGGTGGTGACGCACCAGAGGCGCACTTCAACAAGCGATATCGCATTAATTCTTTTAAGAATATACCAAATCTAATAAACTAGATACTAGTTTTAATAAACCTTACAGGGATGATTGTTGATGGCTCAACAATTTACACTGGGCTACTACTATGTCAGTCCTGAAGACAACGAAAGAATGACAACTTTCGGTGAGGTTTCAGGAGATTCTTTAAACACCCTTGTCACCCAATACATCAGAGGGTGGATTGGGCGAAAGCGTGATTATTACTTGAACCTAGCCAAATTAGATGCCCAGGCCAGAGAGTTAACTTCTGAACAATGGGTAGACATCATGCTGGGTGAGGGGACTAAAGGACTACCACCTTATAAGCATCAAATCACAGTTGAGGGAAATCCTCTAAGAGATGTTGCTTTAGTACCAGTTGACGAGATGGTAAAGCGGCAACTTAACTATGTTGTTCTGGCTGAACAAAATATATGTCTGTTGCGGATAGCTGTTCTTTATGACGGTGACAGCTTAGTTAGATATGTAAGCCGCATTGTCAAAGAACACTTACAGCGCAACTGGGAAACTTTGTACTTACCTCAAGTGCAAGCAAATAAAACTAAAGTCTGGTTTTAGGAGTAAAAACAATGGTGCAAACTTTATCAACACAACTCACACTAGAAGCGGTAATTAATCTGTTTTTAGAAAAATTGGGAGAGCCGACTGATGAATGGCAACATCAGGCATTAGAGCAATATAAAAAAGGTGATGCCAAGGCAGTTAAAAAAATCTACGCCAGTCATCTTAGAGATTTTTACAGCAAATGCTTAGGATTTTTAGTCAGTGCGACCAGCACAAATCCCAATTTACGCAAAATTTTGGCGGCGGCGGCTAATGCAGTGGCTGACTACGCACAAGTCAAGGCTTTAGATGAAATCAGCAGTGGTAACGCCATTGCCTTCGATTCCCCTGACCCTGTAGGAAATGCAACAACCAATATTCTAAAATTTCTCAAACCCAAAACTGATTATCAGCAATTAGCTCTGGATTCTAGAACTAATTATGATGCGCTCAAGGAGCTAGAGAAGGAAAACCCAGAGGATCATCTAATCAAAGCTTTACTCTATTTAACTAAAGCAACTCCAGATTCACCAGTACTGTATACCATCATTGCTGAAGCCGCTACAACGGCGGCACTGCATACCAGGAATTTGCAGCATCAAGAAATTAGTGATGCCATTGATGCTGCATTAAACTAACAATTTTTCTTAGAGGATATGGCGATCGCTCTTTGGGGATACGATCGCTTTTTTGTTGAGTATGCGGATACTCAGGTACTTAAACATCCGCATACTTGAGTATTTATTAGTTATATATTTATTAGTTAGGTGGGCAAGCCTCCTTTTTAAGCTGGACACTGGGCAGAGGCGACATTTTGAAGTCTAGCGAAACTCCACAGTTTGAGGTTGCCACTACCAAGAGAGAAGTTAGCGCAACTAGTCCACTAATAATGATGATGGCAGTTGACTTATTATGTTGTTGTGGTTTAAGCATTGCTTTTACCTTATTGAATGTTTACTGTTTACTTGTTGCTGGTTTGGTAGTTTGCGAGGCCGCCAGACCAGCTTTGACTGATGTAACAAGGTGTCACTGACAGCTATGAAGAAAGTAACGACCTGTGTAATTAACTTTGTCAATGTTGATGATGTGGGATGTGTATCTACAAAAAGTAGACATCCTGTACAAGTTAATGTCACCACCTCCTTTTAAAAACTTTGTTGCTATTGTTCCTAGCTTCTGGTAACTCTCTTGGTAATTTACAAAGGGAACAGTTACTCTAAGTTGCCCAACTGGTTATTTGTGGGAAAGTCGCTATTAATTTCGCATACAAAAGCTCGTTAAGATGACAGAGTGAAAAATGAATTGCAAAAGAAAGCCAATTGGCTGCAAGTATCCAAATACTCAAATATGCAAATACTTAAGTATTCAAGTACAAAATAAAAAACCCACACCAGATCCCCGGCGTGGGTTTTTTATTAAAATTGCTTTTCTCCTCGATCCAACACTGATTTAAGAAAAACGTCAAGACAATTTTAAGTTTAATAAAGTGAGTATCCAAGTATGCGAATATATAAATACGTGAGTACTCAGGTATTTATAAAATGATCATTACAGTGATCGGGTTTAAAGGCGGCATAGGGAAAACTAGTACAGCCGTACATTTAGCCTGTTATTTAAATCAAAAGGGGGAGACATTGTTAGTAGATGGCGACCCCAACAGATCAGCCTCTAGCTGGGCTGAACGGGGCAAGCTACCATGTAATCTGTGTGATGAGACAGAAGCCGCTAGTATAGCCAGCAAATATAAGCACATCATCATTGATACGAAGGCTAGGCCAGAGGTTGAAGACCTGGAAGGATTAATCAATGCCTGTGACCTTATGATTTTGCCAACAACGCCTGATGCTTTGGCGTTAGATGCTCTAATGTTGATGGTCAAGGCAATTCCACCAAATACCAACTATAAAATTTTGCTTAATATCATTCCTCCTAAACCTTCTAGGGCTGGAGATGAGGCTATGGAATTCCTTAAAGACCAAATGAAATTGCCGATGTTCAGCACTATGATCCGCCGTTACAGTGCTTACCAAAGGGCTTCGCTTCGCGGAGTGCCAGTCTATGAAAGCGGCGATGCTAAAGCCAAAATCGCTTGGGCTGATTATCAAAAGTTGGGTGCTGAAGTACTGAAGGTAATGAAATGAGTAAAAAACAAAATCCATTTGCAGCAATTGGCGACGCTGCCCGTTCAGCTACCACGCCCCAAGAGCCAACGCAGGAGGTACAGCCAGCGCCAATAGTGGAACCTCAGCCTAAAACTGTAAGTAAAGCTAGTGCCAAAGGAAAAGGTAAACGCTCAGATCCGGAGTATCGGCAAACAACTATATATGTACGAGATAAGTTACACCGTCAATTTTTGCGATACTTAGAAGACTCTGGTTTTGATGGTGATTTCTCTGATTGGGTTGAGTTAAAAATGAGAGAGTTGGTACAAGAGTAAAATTTCCCAAAAATCGCAGGTACATAAAACCTTCAGCCGTACCTCAGTGTAGGTACGGTTGCTTTTAGATAGGTAAGAAAAAGTACCATTTTTGTATATATTTTGGTACGTTGAAAATGAGCCAGGAAAAAACGCTTCGAGAAAAAGTTTTTTCAATTTGTGATATTATGCAAGATTCTGGGGAAAAAATTACCAGGGCTTCGGTACGAGAGCGTACCGGAGGCAGCGACCGCGACCTAAGCAAGTTCATCAACGAGTGGCGAGAGTCTAAGGCACTAGTGGTACAAAGTGATACAGAAAGCTCTCTAGATAGCGGTACAAATTCCTCTAATAATGATGTAGATGAATTAAACACAGGCGCATACAGTACCACTCCAACCGACGACTTAGCACGAATTGCTCGACGCGGTGCAGAAAGGGCAGCAGCATTAATGGTGGGTGAGGATGCTGTAGTTGCTCATTTATTAGAGAATCCCGATCAGTTACCAGAGGATTTAAGGCAACAGGTAGAAGGCTATAAATCAAGAACTATTGCAGCAGCTAATAAACGCCAGGAGCAATATAACCCTGATTTTTTCGCACAGATGGCGATAGCCCAGTTCAAATAAGCAGCAATCGCTCATCTTCCAACACCCCATACCCAATCCCCAGTCCCCAATCCCCAACTCCTAACTCAGCACCCAACACTAACAGAGACTTTCGACCCAGCATCACCGCGCAGGTGCTAGCAAGCCTACAACAAGGTAAAAGTATCTGCGTAACTGGCGATGTTGGTATGGGTAAAACACACCTTGCAAAATTAATACAAGGTGAAATCAATTCATGTTATGGCATTTACAAAGGTGATAATACAAAGTGTTTACAAAGCATTGCTGAGGGGCTAGACATTGACCTCTATGAGATGACTGATGAAGGGGAAAGAGGCAAAGCCCTTACAGCAAAACAACTTAAACACGAAATCTCACTTAATTTAGGTGAAACTGTATTAATTTGCGATCGCATCCACAAATGGCCAGCTTCTCTAAAGGGTTGGTTAGAGGACTTGCACGAAAGCGGCGCAACGCTATTATTACTAGGCAATCAGCGCGATTTAGAGGGTGTGTTATTTCGGGTTCCCAGGTTAGTTTTACCACCACTTGATGAGCAGCAAATACGTACAATTATTTGGTCTGAGGCAGCACAATTAGGTGTACAAATCACAGCACCCAAGGCAGCAGAACTAGCCAGCCGTGCAGGGGGCAACCCGTTATTAGCACAGCGCATGGTGTTAGAGATGCAGCAGGGTGTAGATTCTGCTAACAATCAGGATGGAGGTAATTATCGAGACATTACACCATTTTTGATGGTTATAGTTGGTTTGATTGGAGCAACGCGATTTATAGGAATGGCAACAGGGAATATACAAATGCGAATACTTGGAGGTCTTGCAATTACAGTATTATTCTCATTGCGATCGCTGAGTATGGTGTTTCCTAAAAGGAATAGCCGCCGATGATGGGAATTACTCACACTGCCATTTCTCTAGCTGGCACAGCTGTATTAACTGGCAATGCTGATATATCTGTACTACTCTTAGCTGGAATTGGCTCTCAAATTCCCGACCTTGACACTACTAAGAGTTGGGTTGGCAAAGCATTATACCCTCTAGCCAGCTTCTTAGAGGAAAGATACCCTCACAGATCAGCCACTCACAGCATATTTTTAAGTTTGGCGATCGCCACTCTAACTTTACCTGTTATGTGGGTATGGGGTTGGCAATTGTGGGCAGCATTGCCATTAGGACATTTGCTCAGTTGCTTTAGTGATTGTTCTACTAAGTTAGGTTGCCAGTTCTTCTGGCCAATCAATAAAGACAATTGGGTGATTGGTTTAAATCCCCAAAATAGGATTGAAACAGGCAAGGCTGGAGACTATGCAATATTAGCCAGTGCAGTCTGTGTTTTTTGCATTGCATTTTATTTGATAACTGGCGGCGGTGGAATTGCAGCATGGGCAACTAGAACCCTATTCCCCACTGAAAGGACGGCTGTAGAGCTACTACAACAAGAGAATCAGAAGGCCATTGCTGTGCAGATTGAAGGGGTTCGCATAATTGATAATTCACTTGTTAATGATAAATTTTGGGCTATTGGTGCAGATGGCGGAAAATTGATTGTACGCTCGATTTCAGGGCAAATTATAAGGATTGGCAGTGGTGGAGATATTATTGCCAAGCGTGTAAACGTCCTACCTGAAAGGTTAGAAATCAAAACCAGACGGCAACGTATAGAAGAAGCTGAAGCAGCAGAGTGGGTGAAGTCGCTGCCAGCAGAGGCGTTAGTTTCGGGAATACTGGAAATTGAGGACAGTGGCGAGATTAATTTACCAATCGCTACACCGGGGGCAATGGCAACAGTCAATAAATCCGCTAATGGTGTAAAGCTTGATTACGCTTCAAAAGACGACCTAGAACCGCTAGAGGAGTTTTTTATACTAAATGGTGAGGTTGTGATTAAGCAACTATGAAATTTTTCCTCAGATACATTGCGATCGCAACTTTTATCACCACATCTGGAATAGCAATTGCTCAAAGCCAACAAGCTCTTAAAGGTGGCAGCACAGACACACCTGTAGAAACTTTCAGTGGCAGTAAGAAACAAAATGATAACAGCAGCACAGACCGCGCATTACGCATCAACTTAACTGTTGATGACACTGGATTTTTAAAGGTCAAGGAAGGCCAGGAAATTAAAAAAGGTGATTTACTTGTTGAGAATACACTAGAGCGCGATCGCCTCAGCAAACAACGTCAGTCTGTGGTTTTACAAATCGAAAATCTAAAATCTAAAGCTCTGCCCAAACCCTTTGAACCTAAGACTACACCACCAATCGCAGCATTGCCCCAAGCTAACTTCTTAGAGGAAGAATCTAATATTGCTCAGGCTAAATTACGTTTACAGCAGGCTCAAAGCACTTTAGAAAGTCAACGGCCTTTTCTTTTAACTGATAATCCAGAGGCACGGGCTGAGGTTGAAAAGGCGGAAGCTGCGGCGAGGATTGCATCTGAGAAGGTGCAGGAGCAGGAACAACTGCTCAAAACTATGCAGGATTTACGCTTAGATTCACCTGTGATAAGGCATGAGGAGGTCAAATTAAAACAGTCCATCGCGGAAGGCGAACAGGCTAACTCCGCGTTTGACCAAGCCAAGGCGAAACTCTCATCTAGTGCCATCATGCAGCATCAGAATTTGGAGAAACTAGAGGTCAGTTTGCAGTTAGCCCAATCCGACCTAGACTTGGCACACTCAAAACTACAAACGGCCAGAGATAACCGTAAACTGCTTGAATATCGAGCTTCTATTGAATCCGCCCAACGGGTAGAGCAACAGAATCAAGCAAATCTAGCATACACTCGACAGTTGCAAGATTACGCCCAACAGCAAAGGGATAGAGATTATCAATTAGCACAATTGCAAATATCCTTGTCTAGCATCGACGACAAAATCAGTTTGATTCCTGTGGTGCGATCGCCCAAATCCGGTTATATCAGAAGGGTTAAGCCTTGGGTTGGTTCAAATGGCAGGTATTCCACAACTATTACTATTAGCAGTTTTAATCGTTCCTCTAAGAATGGGGGAAGCGATCGCCAATCCACCGAAACCAGCACCATCGACGGCACAACCAGCCGAGGCGATACCGACGAATGATGATAACGGTGAAATTATCGAAGAGGAGCAACCCACGCCAGAAGATGCTCAAGAATTCGATCAAAATGCCGATCAAAAATTGCCAAAACCTGAGTCGAATCCGTTTAATAAGCCATCAATTGATAACATCATTGAACGTGAATTCAATGATGACCTATGGCGACTTTTAAAAGGTGGTCTACCTTGTTTAGAAACCAGTGCTGTATGTTTGGAGCAGTTGCAGACCAGAGCCATTACTCAAAGTCCATTACTTAAAGAGATAGACACGCGCATCGCTGAGGCTAATGAAAGAATTGCTGAAGCTAAGAAGCGCAATAAAAAGTCAATTCAACTGGCAGTTTTAACACCAGCACTACAGTATTTGTTGGGGCCAGCACCAGCCGCAGGACAACCACAAACGCCAGGAACAGGCTTGATTGATAATTTAGCTGGCATATTCAGTGGAAAAACAAGTTTGATCAATGGCCTTTTGAATGTAATTGGAATCCCTCTGTTTCAGGGATTTCAAGGGGGAAATGCAGATGCTCAAAGAAATGCGATCGCTATTTCTGACATTCAGGTTAAGGTCGCGGAATTGCAGAGAAGCCGCGCACAATTGGCTGACACAGTTCGGGGAAAAGTTGCAGAATCCCTTGTAAAATTTGACGAGGCGCGGGTAGAATACCAGACCGCCCAGATTGTAACGTCAAGGGCAACTGACCAATTTAAGGTATTCGAGGCACGTTACACACAAGGCAATTCTGATACAGAAACTTATTTGTCTAGACAAAATCAATTAGATAATCAAAAAGCCCAGACTTATAGAGCCTGGGCTAAGATGCGGCGTAGTTTATTTGAGTTAAAATTATTAGTGCTATCTGTTAAGGAAGCAGAAATCTAACTCATTACATTACGGATTGTAAGGAGCATATTTAGTATTGTTTAAGCACAGTGTCGGTGTTTTGTCTGGTAAATTTTCCCAAGTTTTATCATCAATTACTGTTGAAAAAGACGATGCTGAACTAAATGCTAAATAAGCAATCCTCAAAGCAGCATCGCTAATTATATTATCGGGTTTTTTAATTTTTGCAAAACCGCAAGAGTTAGGCGTAATTTTTTTATAGGTAGCACTATTATAAGTAAAAGCATAAGAAGTATTAGGATTTAATTTAAATCCATAGACAGTTTCATGTACATTATCATTAACTGAAAAGATTCCAGGGTCTACAGATATTTGTAAAATTCCATTTGTACAAACTGGAGTCTTATTAATATCTTGCATTCCTCCTACTATTGTAAAACTTTGAGTTTGTCCTGTGGATAAATTAAGAACATCTAAAGGACTAGATTCTCCATTTAATTCTTTAATTAAAGCAATCCCACAACTATTAGTTTTAAATTGCTTAATCTTTTTTATTCCTTCTATACTCAATTGATCGGAAGAACCAAAAGGAGCATTTTCAATATATAGGTAGTCTCCAGATTTAGATAATATCTGTGCTGTAGCTTTCGATGAAAAGAGCATTAAAAAAAGCAGCACCAAAGAAGAAATTTTTTTCATTTTTACACGATTTCTCACTAGATAAAAAAGCGATCGCCCATCCTCTAAGAATAAGTGCGATCGCCACTACAACAATTAATCAAAGGTTAAGGCCAGCTTGATGGAACGTAGCCAGTAGAAACGCCATTAGATGTGCGACAAACTGGTGGTTCTCCAGCATCAGGCAGGGAAGAAACAGTATAGTCTGTGCTAGCAAACTTAAAGGTATCAGGCAAAGGTGTACTTGTAGTTGAGCGAAGTACAGCAAAGCCGCAACCGTTAACTGAAATGTTTCTGGTCGATTCATTCGGCAGGGCGATAGCAACGGCCGCCCCAGGAGTCTTACCTACGACGACTACTTGACCGTTGGGAGTTCTAAAGTTTTCGGGTCTGGATTCGCTGAATGCTCCACTTACGCAACTAGGCATAAGCTGGGAGGGTAAAGAATCGGCTAAAATAGCCACACCATCAACTTTTAAACCAGTAAATGTGCCAGAACTGGGAACAGAAATTCTAACTTCACCACAGGCACCGACAATTCTAGCTGTAGACCTCTCGACACTGCCCAACTCAAGTTGTACGCGGCTGTTAGCAGTTGCGCTAATGTAAACGGTAGTTACACCTTCTTTCACAACTTTGTATACAGTATTGCTAGCGTAGGGAATTGCGAAAGCTGGAGATATTGAAGAAGCGATCGCAGCACCTAAACCAACCAGAGCAATCAAGCTATTTTTTAGAGTTTTTCCCATAACCTCGTAACCTTGACAATTTCAGTAAGCTGACCTCATCTTAAGGAAGCAATTATTACTTTGGTAAGTGAGGATAATCAGTATGGATTTTTGTAAACTTCATCGAAAAAAAATTTATATTGCAGTTTTTATCAGTACATTTGCTTTATCAAGCTGTACTAAATCTTTCTCTGAAATTGCTCTCAATGAATCATCAGAAATACCTAAGCAGTGGGAGGTGGTCAAAGTTTCTGATGGGGATACTATTACAGTTCGCCAGGGGCAAGAGAAAAAGAAAATCCGCTTGTGTGGAATTGATGCCCCAGAATCTAAGCAACCTTTAGGTCAAGAGTCAAAAGGCAACTTACAACGTCTGGTTGATGAGGTTGGGGGGAAAGTGTCAATTACAGAGATTGAACGCGATCGCTATGGTCGCATAGTTGGCGAGGTGTTTTCCTCTAAGAACGGCTCAGAAAAGTTTCTCAACGAAGAACAATTGAGCAGTGGTAACGGATATCTGTATACACAGTATGCTGGCAAATGTCCTAATAAGATAGCTTTGGGAAATGCAGAGGCGATCGCCAAATCCAAAAAACTTGGTGTCTGGTCAGGTAACTTTCAGAAACCTTGGGATTATCGCAAACAACAGCGTCAAAGATAATTGGAGTGTACGCTCAAATTGAAGTTTATTAGGAGAGCGATCGCCATCTTCCCGGCTGTTTCTGGGCAAGCTAAGTAAATGAGTGATAAATCATACTTAGCAGCCCCGTACAGAAATTCTTTATCAGCTACAGCCAAAGCCATACTCAATCATCAGTTGTTGAGCATTGATGAGACACATTTAGATTATGGCTGTGGCCGCGGCGGCGATGTTGAGCGATTAATTACAGCTGGTTACAGATCGGTTGGTTACGATCCTCACTACTTCCCCAGCAGTGCAACACCCGCCGACGTTGTGACGATGGGATATGTTTTGAATGTAATTGAAAACCCGCAGCAACGACGACAAGCTTTAGCCCACGCCTGGAACTTGACCAAAAAGCGATTAATTGTGTCTACAAATGTTAGAGGATGCGGAATACATGAAGGTGAATATACTCGCTTAGGAACCTTCACTAAGTTCTACAATCATATTGAACTGAAAGCTTACATTGAAAGTACTTTAGGATTTGAAGCGGTGAAATTGGGCAAGGATAAATTTGTTATTCACCGCAATGGACACCAATTTACGCCACTGTGTTATGAAAAAATCTTAGAGGAAAGCAAAGCGATCGCTACTGATTGGATTCCAGGAATGGACGTAATAATTAAGGGCTATTGCAACGACTTTAAACCACGGGCAGGAATAGATAATTTAGACGATGGTGAATTTCCAGGTAGAGTAAGACACTATCGCTTACTTGCTAAATCTCCCTGTCTTCCTGGTAAAACTGGACTAGTTCGCTGTTTACATATTCGCGGCGGGATTGGATCGGAACACATGGAATGGGCGATCGCAGCTCTAAAACGTAGAAATAAGATTGCAGAGATGAAATTTCATTGTATTGAGCAAAGTTTTCTAAATGAATTTTTGGGAATTAAGAATTTTGATTTTTTAAATGAAAATATCAAAATCTATCGCTAAATTCAAAGTTTAAAGTTACACACAATTCTCTCGTTTCCCCTCCCCCTCTGCGTCGGTTACTCGCAAGGGGGATAATATATAATAAGAGTTTCAAGCTTTTATATTGTCAATTGGAAAGACAAATATAAGTTTAAAAGATAATTTTTAACAAGAGCGAAAACCAAAGAACCAATCAAAAATGCAACTTTCCCTGAGCCAGCCCTTGCAACCAGACACAGCCAAGAAAAAAACTGCTGCGGCAACGCGGCGGTTATCAAGGCTGGCCTGGTTGCAAGCCTAGTTGCATTTTTGATTGGTCAAAATCCATTGGTCATTAGTCATTCGTCATTGGTCATTAGTCATCAGCCAAAACAGGTTTTGATTCTGAAGATTGAGTTAGATTCAACTGATGAATCTAACTCTTTAATTTTTAAAAATCTAGAAGAGACTTAGCTGTTGATATTTGTTTAGCTGTTGGTCGCTCTGGTTTCCCGATCGCCACCAGCCGTCACCAATAGCAATTAATCCCCAAGTAGGTGGCTGTATCTCGTTGGGCAGCCAGAATAGACAATCAATTTCTAAAGCAACAGCATAAGCAGCCGTCGCCCAAGTTCCCGAACCATAACCATTAAAAGCTGATTTACTTGGCTTTAACTTCTGTGGACATTCTGACGATGGGAAGGCCAATAGTAAACCATTCTTAGAGGATAAACTTTTTATCATTGCCTGCGATCGCACAGCAAAAGCAGCTTTGTTTAATCTTCCTGGCCAATAATCAGAAACTCTAAAAACATTTGCTCTAGGGCAATTACTACGCACATATTCATCTATTCCCCTAGCGCACCCTACTAATATCTCATCAGCAAAATTATCAAGAATATAATCTATTTGCTCGGATTGCCCTTCAATCATATTTCTAGAACCAGTAAAGGCAATTGCTTCATAGTTTTGAATCAGTTTTGTAATCATAAAAATCCTTACTCAATATTCACATTATACCATGTAAACATGGTTATTTACTAGGTTTTAATGCTATAATTTAAGTGTAATAAATAAGGCATCTGACCAATGCAAAACGATACTGTACACACCAATCAAGAATACGATTTACACGAACTCGACAAACTGAGAAAGGCTATTGATTTATTAATTCATCTTGAAGAAACAGAGGATGAATTCTCACTTAAATTAGATGACGCTAGAACCTCAGTTCGTAGACGTATCAAAGGTTTAGCTATTGATTTAGGAATCTACAAAGAATTTATCAACGGAATTAAGTAATTACTTTAGCGATCGCCCATACCAAAGCGATCGCTCTCTCTTCATCCATTCTCTAAGAATTAAAAAGGTATCCGACCGTGAAATTTAAAGCTGATTTGACCGATACAGAGGGCAGGCTAAGACTTATTGAAATCGAGTTTACAGGAAAAACAACAATAACTGATTGTGAACTTCGGCAGATTGTTACTAAAGAATTACCAGGATGGCGTTTACTTAGCTGGTGGTATTAATCCTAAAGCGATCGCTTCAAGAGGCGATCGCCCTCCCTTCATTCCTCTAAGAATTGTTATGAACTTAATACACGAACTCTGCACCTGCTCCAATACTTATCGCAAGCATGAGGATTTAATCAAAAATCCCTACCCTGAAAATCCTGAAAGTACAGTTGCATTAATTTACTTAATTTCTGAAATTATCCAACCAACCATTAATAAATTTGGCTTGGAAAACTTCAAACTAACTTACGGATTCTGTAGCAAAGATTTACTCAGATTTTTGAAACGCGAAGGTTCTCGTATTTGTCCTGAAGTAGATCAGCATCTAGCTTATGAAATCAACAACAGAGGTAATTACTATTGCAAACATCAAGGCAGCGCGTGTGATTTCCAAGTTGTGGGAATTGATAGCAGAAAAGTTATCGATTACCTAAAAACTCTCAACTATGACTCAATCTATTACTACGGCAGCGACAAGCCAGTTCATGTAAGCTGGGCTGAAGCTCCGAGACGCAAAATTTGGGAATTCACAGCCAGCAATACTCCCAGACCTTACAGCAATTTTCAAGCTTTTTAATTAATGGCGATCGCATACAGGCGATCGCCCATCACCTATGAGAATTTACGATTCAACATTACTCAGCAGACATAAGGTTTACGAGATTAAAGGAACTTTCTATCGGTTCCTGTGGAAAGAAGATAACATTCAATACATTCAACATCCACAATATAAATTTCGTCCGTTAGCAGGGCAGCGCAAGAAAGCCGATTTAGTCATTGGACATAAAAAATTAACCTCAACTTGCTACGAGGTTAAAGGGGCTACCATTCACAGTTACATTCACAAAGAATACATTCAACTATCAATTTTTGATTTGCTCTAAGAAAAGCGGCCACACAGATGGCCGCTTTTTTCATCCTCTAATTCTGTTGACGCTGTTCATCGCGCTCCAGCTTCTCTCTAATGGCCTGCCTAATCCACACAGATTTATCCTTGCCAGCGATGGCGACAACCTTATCATATAAAGCTTTAGGCATTCTCAGACCAATAACAGGACTATCTATCGGTTCATCACCAGTAGCAAGAAACTTACCACTACTATCATCCTGATTAACTTGATAAGGCTTGGGCTTTTTCATAATATCCAAAATATTTACAAACTTATTATAGCAGCCATGTTTACATGGCAAAATATATGTTACCATGTAAACATGGATTTATAAAGGCATCTGACCAATGACCACTAATAAATTTTCTGCTAAAGCTCATACTAGACCAGAGCATAATTACTCAGTTTTTCATCAAGGCTTGTTACATGAGAACAACTCTGAAGACTACGCGCTCAGACATCTTTACAGCCTAGAGAATACCAAAGTCCTCTTACAAAAGTGGGGCTGGTCAGATGAGCAAGTTAAACAAGGTATCGACCATGCAACCATCGATGTTTATAAGCACCAAGTTTGGTTACGCATTCCTGGCACAATTGAAAAACGCAAGGAAACTATCAAAATTCGCGGTATATCTCGATTTGTTAGCAAGTTTGACTATGTAGATACTTTAATCAAGCGTTGCTGGGATAAGGCAGACCCTTACAAGCTAGAACCGGGCGACAACTGGGATGAACTTATAGCGCGTGGCAACACCGGCGACTTTTACGAGGTGAAGTTGTACAAGCATGAAATTACTTGCACCTGTCACGCTTACAGTGGATCTGAAAAAGCATTTAATCAGGACGCAGTTGCTACCAAGCATCTAATGTTACACCCAACCACACAAGGCCAAATTCCCGATAAACACACGTTCGCGGCTTGGAAATACTTGGGTGCTGAGACTTTGAATCAATATCAATATTGCTGGCTAGAACGCAGAGATGCGGCTATGCGCGAGATGCAAAAATGGGGTGATGATTTTGACGATGACAACGACGGCGACGAAATCTTGACTTGGTAACAACTGGCTGCCAGCCCACAGCCATAAGTGAGGGCCAGGGCTAGGCATCTGACCAAAGAAACTAAGCCCCAGCAAAATCATAATAACAAAGGAACAACGTCATGAACTAAGAATAAATTAACAATCAAACATTATATTTTTTAGTCTTTGACAAGTTAATAAAACTAATTATTTCCTCCAAACTAGCCCCATCAATTTGCATCAGTTTAATATCAAGAATTAAATCGGGAGGGATTGATCCAATACTCCTACCCTTCCACTTGCCATTAATCTTTTGTTCCCAATTAAAGCCCCATCGCCAATGTGAGGGGTTTTCAGGGTCACGTTCGCCATCAACGCGAGGATAACTAACTGTAGTTCCATCCTTGAGTTTTTTCTTTTCTACATATTTATACAAACAACCCTTGGGCTGTTTTTTTGGTTTAACTTCCTGTTGAATTTCTGGCTCCAGCCCACAGACCCCACAACCGCCACTTAAATAAATATGTTGTAATCCGCAACTTGGGCAAAGTACCAGAGGCTCAGATGAGGGAGTTAAGGTAGGTGACGCGCTGGAGAGCGACGGCGGCGACTCTCCAATCAAGGGCATTACCGAGGGCTGCGCGGCGATCGCGGATAGTCCCATTTCGGCTATTAACTCCAATGCGGATCTGTTTTCCTGTGGGTCTGTCCAGCCAAGAGGCAAGCTGTAACTGCTCTCTAGAAATTCCGGGTTGCAAACTTCCCCCGGTGCTAAAATTCCTAATTTCTTCAATTGAGCTTCTTGCTTGGTCTGCCCAGGTGGCCGCCCTTTGCCATTGGATAATGCCCCTGGTGACTCCAACCAGCAAAAATCGTTCTCTAATGTAGGGACTTCCAAAGGGGGTACAGCCGGGATACGTGCAAAATGGGACACGTTGTAAAGTTTTGTAAAAATTAACTCTACAACCCTTACCAGA
>NZ_JACKZU010000673.1:0-1705 GCF_014222165.1 Nostoc sp. 2RC | reverse complement strand
ACTGGCTTTATTGTTCGCTCCCAGCCGGTTGCTGACCCTGATGAAGACGAAAACGAGAATTAACTCTCTGGGGATTCTAATTAACTATGGGATTGAATTAATGAAAAAGATACGTTTTTCGTTAATAACTTTAAATCAGAAGTATATTTAAGCACAAATTGTTTTTTTATACTTAAAACAGACTGCTACATTTTTTGCTCAAGGGATACAGTATAAGTTCTCACAAACTGGTTGTGCTGTTGTTCGCTGTTGACTGTTAACTGCGAACCTTCAACAGTCAACGTTTTAACCGGAATAATTTTTTGGAGTTTCCTTAACGCTATTTTCAAGCTAAATGACTCTACATCACCTTAATGGCTGTGATATTATGGGAGACTGCTGCATACATTTATTGAAAAACTAAAATTTGGATCATGGCTCTGACGCAACTGCGGAAACAAGAAATAATTTCCAACTACCAAGTTCACGAAACCGACACTGGTTCGGCTGATGTCCAAGTTGCCATGTTAACTGAGCGGATCAACCGCCTCACTGAACATCTCCAGGCAAATAAAAAAGACCATTCTTCCCGGCGGGGACTATTGAAGCTAATTGGTCAGCGCAAGCGTCTTCTAGCTTATATCCAAAAAGAAAATCGCGAAAAGTATCTAGCTTTGATTGCTCGTCTCGGTATTCGGGGTTAGAGGCAATGGCTTATGTCTGCTGAAGAATCGGAACGCAATCGCCTGCCTTTTGAACCAAACAAAAAGCCCCAAAAACCTGTAAAAACTCCAACTCAACAAGCAGCGACAGCACAAAAAACCAGCAACCAAGCTGATAGGAAGCCGCCTTACACCAAAGAAGAAATGGCGATTCCGAAAGTAGTCAGCCAGCGAATGGTTCGACGGGTAGCTGTATTTTGTGGTATACCAACAATTTTGGCCATTAGCACCTTGATTGTGAGCTATCTGCTTGCCACCTACGCCAACATCAAACTAGCTCCCATTGCCGTTTTATTGGTCAACATGGGATTATTTGGTTTGGGGGTTTTAGGAATAACTTATGGCGTTCTCTCTGCCTCTTGGGATGAAGAAAGAGTCGGGAGTCTGCTGGGTTTGGGTGAATTCGGCACCAATTGGGGAAGAATGGTGGCAGTTTGGCGAGAAACTCGGCAAAAAAACTCTTAAAGAAGAATTCACAAATCCAGAATTCAGAACAAGAAGTGGGGGATGGGAAATTACCACTCCCTTACCAAAAAAATTGTCAGGGACTTCTAGAAAATAAATTATCCCATTTTCATAGCGGCAGATTCTTTCTCCTCTGCTTCCTCTGCATACACAGTGATGGAATATTTTTTTAGTTGGAAGTCCCAATTATATTATTAATACAGCATATTTCAAGTAAATGAAGTACACCGATAGGGGCGCATAGCTATGCGCCCCTACGATTATCTGTACCTCACCTTGGTGTAGCCTCAATACGGTTCGGATAAGCAGTATGAACTTCCCTTGTGGTCTGGGAAAAGGGTAATATAAGGGGATTTGGATGTATTTGAAACCTTTTCCCTTTTCCCTTTCCCCTTTAACCAAACCGTATTGGGTGTAGCCTCTCCTAGAGAAGCTGCTACATGCTGAAGAAATTAACCCACGACACTAGCAACAAAAACAAAATCATTGGCAGTAAGGCTAGTGGAGGTAATTCCCACTAACAAAGCCAACTCTGTATT
>NZ_JACKZU010000672.1:0-1718 GCF_014222165.1 Nostoc sp. 2RC | reverse complement strand
GTCTAAAGCCAAAACCTCCCCTCCCCGCAGGCGGGGAGGGGATTGAGGGGTGGGGTAAAGTGGTTGTGGAATAAGCGTTTGAGCTTAAGCTGACACCAATGGGTCACGACTCCCGATTCCCTCCTTAGTCCCTTTTATTACTTAATAAGCATCCATTGGCAGACAAGAACAAACGAAATTCCTGTCACCAAAGGCTGCATCAATGCGGCTAACAATAGGCCAGAATTTATGTTCCCGCGTCCAAGGTGCAGGGTAGGCGGCTTGTTCGCGGGAATAGGGATGATGCCATTCTCCACTAAGCAGACTTTCAGCAGTATGGGGCGCGTTCTTCAAAAGATTATCTTGGATATCTGCCTTGCCTGATTCGATTTCGGCGATTTCTTGGCGAATAGAAATCAACGCATCACAGAAACGATCTAACTCTTGTTTCGATTCGCTTTCTGTTGGTTCCACCATGATTGTACCTGCCACAGGCCAGGAAACAGTGGGTGCATGGAAACCATAATCCATCAAACGCTTGGCGACATCATCGATTTCCATCGCTGCTGATTTTTTGAGCGATCGCAAATCTAAAATACATTCATGGGCAACTAAACCATTTTTCCCTTGATATAAAACGGGATAGTAAGATTCAAGTCGCTTGGCGATGTAGTTAGCATTGAGAATTGCCACTTTTGTTGCTTGGGTTAAACCAGCTGTACCCATCATGGCAATATACATCCAAGAAATCACCAAGATACTCGCACTACCCCAAGGCGCAGCCGCCACAGCACCAAGATGGGAATCGCCAGTTGTAGAAGACGCGGAGAGTGGGAGACGCGGGGACGCGGTGAAAGAACTCTCCGCGTCTGTGTGTCTCCGTGTCCCCGTGTCCTGTTCTCCAATTCCTACTACAGCATGTCCGGGTAGGAACGGCACGAGATGAGACACAACACCAATAGGCCCCATACCAGGGCCGCCACCACCGTGAGGAATACAGAAAGTTTTGTGTAAGTTTAAGTGACAGACATCCGCGCCAATATCCCCAGGACGACAAATTCCCACTTGGGCGTTCATATTTGCCCCATCCATGTAAACTTGTCCGCCGTGGGTATGAACAATTGCACAAATTTCCTTAATTGACTCCTCAAAAACACCGTGAGTGGAGGGATATGTCACCATTAAGGCGGCGAGTTCTGATTTGTGTTTTTCAGCTTTCGCTTTTAGGTCGTCAACGTCAATGTTACCTTGCAAATCGCAGGCAACTGCCACTACCTTCATACCGCACATCACCGCACTGGCTGGGTTTGTCCCGTGTGCTGAGGTGGGAATCAAACAGATGTTGCGGTGTCCTTCTCCCCGATTTTGATGATATTGGCGAATTACTAAAAGTCCGGCGTATTCACCTTGAGAACCTGCATTTGGTTGCAGAGAAATTCCGGCAAAACCGGTAATTTCAGCTAACCATGCTTCAAGTTGCTGAAACAGAATTTGATAACCTTGGGTTTGGGATGGCGGCGCAAAAGGATGAATCTTGCCAAATTCCTCCCAAGTCACCGGAATCATCTCAGCTGTGGCGTTTAACTTCATTGTGCAGGAACCCAAGGGAATCATCGATGTTGTCAGCGACAAGTCCTTGCTTTCTAGCCTGTGGAGATAGCGCAATAACTCTGTTTCTGAGTGATAGCGGTTAAATACTGGATGAGTGAGGTAACTGCTTTGGCGAGGGAGGGGGAGAT
>NZ_JACKZU010000671.1:0-1724 GCF_014222165.1 Nostoc sp. 2RC | reverse complement strand
CCCACCTCTACTCGCCATTCCCCTGTTCGCCAGACATTGCTTTGAGTTTAGACGTAAAAGATTCAGAACGACGATCGCTTTTTTCTGGAGTAAATTGTCCTATTGGGGGACGAATAGGGGCGGGTGGTAGCAATTTTGGCTCTTGATGAGAGGCTGATGATGTATTTTCTGATGAAGTTTGTCTTTGACTAACAGCTGGGGATCGTCCAAGTGTTGCCAAAGAAGTGGAGTTGTTTGCTGTGGTGGACTTGAGGGCGGTTGTATCTTCTTCTTGGGGTGGAGATGTCTTTTGCTGTTCGCCTCTCAGTTGTAGAGTTGCAATGTTACTTTTTTGATAACCATTGCTAATTTTCCCAGGTGGTAATTGAGGCTTTGTTACCTTTTCAAAAACCGGATTTTTCTTGACTGGCGGTAAGGCTGGTGTCGCCACTGAAGTTAGGCTTTGGGGAAACTTGCTACAAACCATACGTTCAAATTCCATGTTGAAATGGTATGTAGCCTGTTGCCGACGTTGCCAAAATACTAAAATTTGCTGCACAGAAACCGCTTTATAACGACCTTGATATAGTGCTTCAATCACTGCCAGGTGTAGCCAATTCAGTGGGTATTGCGTTTGCCAACGTTCAACCAACTCATTGGCAGTATACCCGCTGAGATCGAAACTATAGTGAATTAATAACGCGATCGCTAAATTGGCAGAGGTGTCTGGAAGTGTTGTTAACATGAGACTGTTAGCTTTTGGCAATAGGTCTAAGATTTTTCACCCATCGCATATAGCGTATCGTGCTTTTAACTGCATGGTTTTTTACCAGAGTTTTCAAGTCGATAGCAGTGTTTCCCATTCTACTTGTCAACTGCTCAAATGCAAGAGCCTAAAGATTGATTTCAAGTTATCTTGATTACTTAAGCTGTTTTACATTTAACTTGCACATTCACCAGAGGAGGAGTTTTTCCGGCTCTGCTCAATGAGACTGTTGACTGTTAACTGTGAATGGTCAACAGCTATGAGATTCGGTGAGATTAAGTAGAGTTGACAACTGTATGTTTGTATCATGGATTGTCTCCAAACTCCATCGATCCCCGATTAATTGATTTTGAATTCTTCTTTGATGGCAGATGTTCGCCCAATGGCAACTAACGCCTGATAAACCATCGCCGCAGTTTCAGCGTATGTTGCCGGACGTAAAGGTGCAAGCAATTTTGGGTCTGGATAATTGACAATTATTCTTTTATGTGTTGCAGTTGCAACAGCTTTTTCGGCATAGTCGGGAATTGTATGGCGATCGCTATACACTTCTAAAACATTGTTATCAGCTTGCGGTAGTCCGAGGCCGTTAACTAAAGAGACAATGACTTGTAGCCGTTTGACATTTTGATGTGGGTGGAAAGTGCGATCGCTAAATCCGCCAACAAACCCACCTCTAGCTGCAACTTGGATAGCATTATACGCCCAAAAATCTTTTGATACATCTACAAAATCTGCTGCTGGGCGTTTAGCAGTGGGCTTAAAAGCAATTGCCACCAAAGCCGCGTATTCAGCGCGAGTCATCGGTTTATCTAGCTGATACGTATCATCAGGTAAATCGTGAATTAAATCCAGACTCCCCAATGCCTGAATAAATGGTTCTGCCCAATGACCATCTAGAACAGACGCAAAGAGTGAGGGACGCTCTGACGCGGAGAGTGTTCGTGATAAATTCCCCGCGTCCCCATGTCCCCATGTC
>NZ_JACKZU010000670.1:0-1727 GCF_014222165.1 Nostoc sp. 2RC | reverse complement strand
AACTTTATCTATATCTTTCAATACAACATCAATTTTTAATTACACTACTTCAAATTTTTCTAAAAAAAGTAATCTAAGGTTTCTTAAATAGGAGGTACTGTTATACAAAAGTATCTTTCTATAGTAATCCTATTTGATTTTTGAACAAAATTCTGTACACTTTACTCTTTTATAACCCTGTTGCCTATTGCCTGCCTATACAGATTAGTTCATGAATCAAATCTGACTACTATATCTTGATTTGCTAACAGCAGATTTTTGATTTTTTCAGGTTAAATAATCTATGAGATACAAACATGACTACTACTACTGATCGTAGGAAATCCAATACATTCTATGTGATTTTGATTGCTGGTGCTGCGGCTCTTGGCGGTTTTTTGTTTGGTTTTGACACCGCAGTGATTAACGGTGCAGTTGCAGCTATCTCCAAAGCTTTTAACGCTAACAGCGTACAGACTGGCCTTGCTGTGTCGCTGGCATTGTTGGGGTCTGCGGTGGGAGCGTTTTATGCAGGAAAGATTGCAGACCGCTATGGTCGAGTTAAGGCAATGGTAGTTGCTTCGGTGTTGTTTACCATTAGTGCCATTGGTTCCGGCCTTGGTGTAGGTATTTGGGATTTTACCTTTTGGCGGCTATTAGGTGGGCTTGCAGTTGGGGCTGCTAGCGTCATCGCGCCAGCTTACATTGCAGAATGTTCTCCCACCCATTTGCGGGGAAGGTTGGGATCTCTCCAGCAATTAGCGATTGTAGTTGGTATTTTCATCGCATTGCTATGCGACTACTTTATTGCTGTATCAGCTGGTTCAGCCGAGTCACCATTTTTGTTTGGAATAGCAGCTTGGCGGTGGATGTTTTGGACAGAAATTCCTCCTGCGGTACTCTACGGAATGGCAGCTTTAATGATTCCGGAATCCCCCCGTTACTTGGTTGCTCAAGGACGGGAACCAGAAGCTGCTAACGTTTTGACTAAGATTTTAGGGGGTAACGTAGTAGCAAAAATCGAAGAAATTCGACAAACAGTTTTACGCGAACGTCAGCCTAAGTTTTCTGATTTGTTAGGAAGAAGTGGTGGGCTTTTGCCGATTGTTTGGATAGGAATAGGTTTATCCGTATTCCAGCAATTGGTTGGGATTAATGTGATCTTTTATTACAGCAGCGTTTTGTGGCGGGCAGTGGGTTTTTCTGAAAAAGATTCCCTCACGACTACAGTAATTACAGCGGCGGTCAATATTATTACTACTTTAATTGCCATCGCCTTTGTAGATAAATTTGGTCGTAAGCCTTTGCTGATTTTAGGGTCAATTGGCATGGTTGCGACCTTGGGGACAATGACTGCTGTTTTTAGAACCGGGCAACTAGATCCTGCTGGTAACCTGACTCTCAGTGGTTCAGCTGGTGTGATTGCTCTTTTAGCAGCTAATTTTTATGTATTTTGCTTCGGTTTCTCCTGGGGGCCAGTCACCTGGGTGCTATTAGGAGAAATGTTTAATAACAAGATCCGAGCTGCTGCACTTTCGGTAGCTGCGGCAATACAATGGGTTGCTAATTTTGCTATTTCCACAACATTTCCTCCCATTCTGCAATATTTCGGTCTAGGTGCTGCTTACGGCTTATATACAACGGCGGCAGCTATTTCCTTCTTCTTCGTTCTGTTTTTTATTAAAGAAACCAAAGGAATTGAATTAGAAGATATGTAATATTATTGGGCATGGGGCATGGGGCATGGG
>NZ_JACKZU010000669.1:0-1732 GCF_014222165.1 Nostoc sp. 2RC | reverse complement strand
CCTTTAACCTTTAACCTTTAACCATCTCCCCATCTTCCCATCTCCCCATCTCCCCCTCTCCCCATCTCCCTCATCTCCCCATTCCCCACTCCCCATTGAATGCCAATTTTTTCACACAAAAATCTTCCTAATAAGATTCTATGAGTAATTAATAAAACAGGTTGATTTGTCTTTTTGGCTTTTTGAACAATGCTTTCTAGTGCTGTGGTTTTACCTGTTCCTTTTGCTGATTTGACTCCCACTAATCCAGATGTGGGAAAAGGAATTTCACCTATATAAGGACGGTTAAAAGTGAGGGCAGCAGGAATGTTTAATTCAGAGTGGGGTTTAGTTTGGGCAAGATAAATTTCTAAATCCAGACTTTGGCGATAAAGTTTTTCAAAGTTAGTGACACCTTTGGCAACAATAAAATCATCAACGCCTTTTTCTTTTCCTGGAAGTTCGATGACTTTCACAGAACAATTTTTTTTCTGGAATAAGCAACCAAGTTGGGAAATGGCATTATTAATAGCAGCAATTTTCTGGGGTTGAGTTTCAAAATCAAAGCAAATATAAAATCGGCGCTTTGTGGCCGTAAATAAGGCTAAGTCGGGTATCAATTGACGACGAGTAACTTTACCAAATTCATCTTTAACGACGCGATAACCACTGGTAATTCCAGGAACGCCAATGGCGACATATCCTTGCGTCAACAGTG
The DNA here is from genome assembly GCF_014222165.1 of Nostoc sp. 2RC. NCBI lineage: Bacteria > Bacillati > Cyanobacteriota > Cyanophyceae > Nostocales > Nostocaceae > Nostoc > Nostoc sp. 2RC. Next base: position 1,035 of record NZ_JACKZU010000669.1, on the reverse strand, counting down.
TCGCTGCTTTCTTCACTCCCTCGCAGATGATGACGGAAATATTCTTTTCCATCACCCATTGCCAAAAACCCTTAGCTTCGCCATCAGGGCTAATGGTGATATCATCGGGCATGGCTAAATTGTAACGCTGTGCAACTTGCTGCCAGATTTGCAATGTCACCCGCAAACAAAACACCCGTGTTGGCGTGCTGGGGGGATGTTCGTATTTGATGGATTTCCCTTTACGATTTTGTCGGGGTTGGTTTGGCTTGAAGCATCCCCATTCCATTATTTGCCAATTCTTCAAGGGGTCTAGTCCAGAACACCACCAACCACCTTCGGTGACATGAGCGTAACCCTGCAACCAACTACTCTTGACCATTCCAGTATTGGTACGCGGAAGTAGCTCAGAAATCAACAAATACTCATAAGCGGCTACACCTTGGAGTGACTGAAAATTAAGTTGCACTAAGTGTAAGTCTATACCGCTACTCTTGACTAATTCTTCAAGGTGTTGGGGATCTAAATAGTGCAGATGCATAGCAAAAAGCTCTAAGGCAAGACGATGAGATTAAAACATTAACATGCATCTTCTAGTTTCTTATAAGCAAGATTGCCATGCTTTAATGATGCTTTTTTTACCACGTTGTGGGAGACACATCGGTTAAGACTTTAGTGGGTTATTCTGCCTAGTAGATCCCCGAAGTAATAATTTTGTATTGTGATATTTGCTTGCGAAAATTTTTCATTTATCAGTACATTTTTCGATTAAGCAATGCGATCGCCATCTCAACCACAAGTTATGGACAATAGACCTCTTGCACAAGAGTGCTGCACTCTTGTGGGAAAAGGGAAAAGGTTAAAGGGGAAAGGTAAAATACCAAACCTTTCCCCCTTTTCCCGACTTCTCTTAGAAGTCTAAGAGTTTGTTTGAAAAGTGGTTAACTGTGATTTTAATTACCCCCCTTAATCCCCCCCCTGGTAAGGGGGGAAACAATAAAATCTAGTTCCCTCACGCCACTTGCTTCAAGCCGGGGAACCCGTCCAACGCAGTGG
>NZ_JACKZU010000668.1:0-1767 GCF_014222165.1 Nostoc sp. 2RC | reverse complement strand
TTTTCACCATCCTCCCACACCTCCCACACCTCCGTCTCCTCCCACACCTCCCACACCTCCCACACTTCCTGCTTGCCACATGCCCAATGCCCAATGCCCAATGCCCCATGCCCAATTCAATTATGTGCAAAAATCAAGATTAACAAAATTAGGAATGAGTAATTCCAGCAGCAAGGGGGAATTTAATGCAGGGCCAAACCATCGGTGGACGCTACCAAATTCTCACCCAACTGGGACAAGGGGGATTTGGCACGACTTTTTTAGCTCAAGACATTCAAAGACCGGGGAATCCACAGTGTGTTGTTAAGCATTTTAAACCACTCTCTACTGATGCATATACTTTAGGGGAAGCTAAACGTTTGTTTGACCAGGAAGCATTAATTCTGGAAAAATTAGGCAAACATGACCAAATTCCTCAGTTATTGGCTCATTTTCAAGAAAATCAACAATTTTATTTAGTTCAAGAATTTATTCCAGGTCATGACATTACTGAAGAAATACCTCCTGTAGGCGAGCGATTGAGTGAATATGAAACTATTAAACTTCTAAAAGAAATTTTGGAGGTTTTAGCATTTGTCCATCAACACAATGTGATTCACCGGGATCTCAAACCTGCCAATATTCGACGCAGACAATCAGATAACAAAATAGTACTAATTGATTTTGGGGCTGTAAAACAAATTACTACTCAAATGGCTAATTCTCAAGGGCAAACAAGTTTTACAGTTGCCATTGGTACTTATGGTTACATGCCAAGCGAACAAGCTAGTCGCACTCCTCAATTGAGTAGTGATATCTATGCAGTGGGAATTATTGCTATCCAAGCTTTGACAGGAATTAATCCTGCTGACTTTGGCAACCAAGGACTACCAATAAACCCGCATACAGGAGAAATTGATTGGCGCAATCAAGTACAAGTAAGCCCGCAGCTAGCAGAAATTATAGACACAATGGTGCTATATGACTTTCGTCAACGCTATCCTACGGCAATATCGGCGTTGCAAGCTTTAGAAATCTTCGAGAAAATACCAGAGACTACAATTCAAAAAAACTCACAATTTCGACGACCGCAAAAATTTTTTCTCAGTGCAGCAATAACCGCAGTAGTGGCTACTGTCAGTCTATGGTTATTACAATTACAAACTCCCAGCCAAAATTTTTTGATGTATCAAGATTCTAGTTATGGCATAAAAATCCAATATCCAGAAACGTGGAAAATTCAAGAAACACCAAATTTGATAACTAAAGAGTTAGTAACATTTGTATCACCGAAAGAAAATGAAAAAGATAATTTTCAAGAAATTTTGACTATAACTGTTGAAGATTTTTCTGGTACTTTGAAGGAATCACAAGATTTATTTATTAAGGAAGTTAAGGCTACTTTGTCTGATGCAAATATTGTGAATATCAGTGAAACTACTTTAGCAAAGAAACGAGCTAATCAATTAATTTTCCTCGGCAAAGATGGAAAAAATAGTTTAAAAAATTTACAAGTTTGGACTTTACAAGGGAATCAAGCATATGTAATAACTTACTCAGCTGCAATAGATGATTACGATCGCTTCTTACCAACCGCAGAAAAAATGATTGAATCCTTTGAAATTAATTAATGATTTTTTAACTCATCCCCCGCACGTAGCCAGGATTTTGAGTTATTAGTAATTTGTCATATCATGTCTGCTTGATTACTTATTAAATCCGAAAAACCCCAAAGAGCCAAAGCTGTGCTTTGTCTCCCCTCCCCGCACGCGGGGAGGGGATTAAGGG
>NZ_JACKZU010000667.1:0-1780 GCF_014222165.1 Nostoc sp. 2RC | reverse complement strand
GGGGTTAGGGGTTAGGGGTTAGGAGTTAGGAGTTATGAGTTATGAGTTGTGAGTTAATAATTGTTAGCTTGTAACTTCTAACTTTTGGAAAGACTTGGATTAATCGCGTCTCTACTCCAAACTTTAAACTCTAAACTTCTAACTCCAAACTCCTAACTCCTAACTCTAAACTCCTAACTCCTAACTATTTACAGTCTGCGCCAGCGACGGCCATCCTGGTTAATTAGGAATTCGGCTTCGGCTGGTTCCCAAGTACCGGCTTCGTACTGGGGAATGGAGTTTGGGTCTGCGGGTGCATCCCAAACTGAAAGGGCTGGGGTTACTACTTGCCAAGCTGCTTCTACTTCGTCGGCGCGGGTGAATAATGTTTGATCCCCCATCATACAATCGAGGAAAAGGCGATCGTAGGCATCGGAAGTTGCTTGGATACCAAAGGAGCCGTAACTAAAATCCATATCCACAGAACGGGTGCGGAATTCTGCTCCTGGCATTTTCACGTCAAAGCGCAGGGAAATTCCTTCGTTGGGCTGAATCCGCATTGCCAAAATATTGGCGTTTCTCTGTTGCGCGGCGGATTGAAACATCCGAGAAGGAACGTCGCGGAAGTGGATGGAAATCTCACTGACTTTTTTCGGCATCCGCTTGCCAGTTCGCAGGTAGAAGGGAACACCTTGCCAGCGCCAGTTATCCACTAAAAACTTCATGGCCACATAGGTGGGTGTTGTGGATTTAGGATCGACACCTGGTTCTTCTCGATACCCCGGTACTGGTTGACCTTTCATCCAGCCAGCACTATATTGACCGCGCACTGCGGAACGCGAGAGATTGTGGACATCAGCTAAACGGGTAGCTTGCAATGCCTTAACTTTTTCAGTACGGATACTGTCGGCATCCATTGAGTTTGGTGCTTCCATTGCTGTCAAGCAGTAAAGTTGCATTAAGTGGTTTTGCAACATATCGCGGAGTGCGCCGGCGCTTTCATAGTAGCCAGCACGGTCTTCCACACCCACGGTTTCTGCCACAGTAATTTGCACGTGGTCAACAAATTGACGATTCCACAAGGGTTCAAAAATCGCATTGGCAAAGCGAAATACCAGCAAGTTTTGGACTGTTTCTTTACCCAAGTAGTGGTCAATGCGATAGACTTGATTTTCTTTACAAAATTTCTGTACCACTTGGTTGAGACTCTGGGCGGAAGCCAAGTCACGACCAAAGGGTTTTTCAATTACCAGACGATGTTTGTAGGCATCTTCTAGCATTCCAGCAGTTCCTAACTGCCTAATTGCTTCGGGAAAGAATGCTGGGGCTACGGAGAGGTAAAACATCCGATTGCCTCGCGTGCCGCGCTTTTCGTCTAATTCAGTTAATAGATTTTTCAGTTTTTGATAGCTTTCGGGCTTGTCGATATCCCCAGGACAGTAGAACAGACCTTGAGAAAAGTCTTGCCAGAGTTCTCCCAAATCCACATCGGGGTGTGCCTCTTCCATGCCCTTTTGCATCTGTTCGCGGAAGTATTCGTGGCTCCACTCTCGACGAGCCACACCAACGATGGTAATTTCAGGTGGAATGCGGCGTTCCCGCCGCAATTTGAAAAGTGCTGGCACTAGTTTGCGCCAGGTAAGATCACCGGAAGCGCCAAAGATAACTATAATTTGGGGTTCGGGCATCCCTTGTTGTTGCAGACCAACGCGCAAGGGGTTTTCTAGCAGACTAACCATAGAAGTTTTGGATTTTAGATTGGGTACTAGGATTGGGGAAAGGCAAAGGGGGAAAGGGGAAG
>NZ_JACKZU010000666.1:0-1795 GCF_014222165.1 Nostoc sp. 2RC | reverse complement strand
TTCGCTCGTAATGACAGTTAAAATGGTCTTTACGGCTTGAAACCCTTACAGATAGTACTTGTGTGTACACCGTAGCCTTGCTAAGGGGAGGGTGCCGTCAGGCGGGTGGGGTATCTGTCGCAAACATTTTTTGAATCGGTATAAGGTCTATTTACCTAAAAATGCCTGTAATACACAGAATTTTGAAATTTTGTTTGCTCTAAACTCGACCTTAATCCATCATGAAGAATGATTAAGAAAAACGAGTGTCAACAAACATGATAAAAATATTTGCACAAAGCTTGATTCAAATTGGGGCTAATTTACAGATAAATTGGGTTTTAGTCAACGCCTGCTTACAGTTTATTGCTTGGGGGCTGTTCTCGCTTTTAATTGCTGAGATTTTAAGAGATGCTTACCATGCTTTGTGCCATCAAGTAAATTGGCTTGGAAAATTGCACAATAAGCATCACATGGCTTATCGTCGAGATTTATCGGTTGTTTCTTTAAAAATTTACCAAGAATCTCAGCTTTATCACGATATTTTAGAATCGAGCTTACTAGTAGTCGCCTGTGCCTTAATTGCCTTAATTGTCCGACAACCAGGCTTATGGCTGGGAGTAGCTTATAGTTGCACCTTTTTGTATGGTGCTTGTGTGCGCTATTTCCAAGGAAAAATTGACACAGACTACAATCACTTACCAGGCCCTTTAGAAACCATTCCATCCACTTGGTTGGTAAATCGGTCTTATCACTGGCGACACCATTTTGATGATGTCAACGCTTATTACAGTGGTGTCTTTCCTTTAGTAGATAAAATATTGGGAACAGCCCTATCCGTCAAAGGTAAAACCGTAGCTTTAACCGGAGCCTCAGGAGCTTTGGGACAAGCATTAACCACTGAACTTGTCAAGTGTAATGCCAAAGTTGTAGCATTAACCACAAATCCAGAAAAATTAGCCGAGCAAACTGGAGTAAAGGTGATTCCTTGGCAATTAGGCAATGAAGCCGAGCTAAAGGAAAGTTTAGAAAAAATCGATATTTTAATTATCAACCACGGAGTCAACGTCTACACTGACCGTACACCGGATGCTATCAACTCTTCCTATGAAGTGAATACTTTTTCTGCATTGCGGTTGATAGATATATTTTTAGCCACTGTTACAGGGCCACAAGCCAAAGCAACCAAAGAAATTTGGGTGAACACCTCCGAGGCTGAGGTATCCCCAGCGCTGAGTCCTCTTTATGAACTCAGCAAACGAGCGCTAGGAGATATTGTCACCCTCAAGCGCTTGGATGGCAATTGCATCATTCGCAAGTTAATTCTCGGCCCCTTTAAAAGCCAGCTTAACCCTTATGGAGTAATGTCTGCACAGCAAGTAGCGCGTGTGGTATTGTTTTTAGCCAAGCGAGACTTGCGAGATATTATTGTGACAATTAATCCTCTGACTTATGTGCTGTTTCCCTTGAAGGAAACTAGTACTTGGTTATATTACAGAGTTTTTAGCCGCAGAGGCAAGGGTGAGTAAGGCACTTTCAAACAACAAAATATTCCATAGAAGAGTGTTGAGTGTTGAGTGTTGACGGTTAACACTCAACGCTTGAAGCGGAATAATTTATTTTTTGGAGTTCCCCAAGGAAAGATAGCAACTCTACTGTAATATAAATGTACTAATTAAAGTACTCACAACAGGGAGAGTAATACTGTGTTTAAAAAAACAAGGATGCTTAGGAACTGTAGAACAGTTGTTACCTCAAGTTCCGATAATCACTCAATTATTCCAAACTGCCCGCATCCCCCCATCTCCGCGTCCCC
>NZ_JACKZU010000665.1:0-1796 GCF_014222165.1 Nostoc sp. 2RC | reverse complement strand
GGATTAAGGGGTGGGGTTTTTCGGGTTTAATAAGTAATCAAGCGGACATGATATTACAACTGGCGCTCGCGCTCTAGGCTTTAATGTCAAGGATGGAGATATCATGCCTGTAGAAGAATTTCCGGCACCCTTTAACAAGTTAAGTGGCGATCATCTAGAAAATTTACTCTGCATCTACAAAGCTGTGTTAGCTGATTCTTCAGCCGAGGTAGGTAAAACTTGCATTCGCCCAAAAACAAATTCTTCTTGTATTAAGAAAAAAGGCTGCTCTTAAAATGCTAATAATAAAAGGGTTTGAGTCTGTCTAATTGCTAGCAGCCTCCGGTTTGTTCCCTTTAATTGCTATGCCTATTCTACAAATCGGTCAAACCAGCATCCCCTACACTGTGCGCTATAGTAAGCGCACCAAAAACCAGCGCATCATCGTTACTCCTGAAGCTGTAGAAGTTGTCGCACCACCCGATACTCCCTCGGAAAAAATTACCGCTTTTCTCGATAGCAAACGGCGCTGGCTATTTAATGCTGTAGAAGATTGTCGCCCAAAGCATCCCCCAGAAATTACCCAGCGTTATGTAAGTGGGGCAAAAGTGATGTATCGGGGACGGCGCTTAATGTTGCAGGTGGAGTCAGCCGATGTAGAACAGGTAATGATTACTTGCAAAAGCCGCTTTTACATCCAAGTACCACACCATTTGACTACAGATGAACAACAGAATGCAATTGAGCAGGCTTTGATTGCTTGGAAACGCGATCGCATTTTACAGGACATTCAGCATTTCGCCAGAGTTTATGCCCGTAAGTTAGGTGTCAAGCCAGTCGATATTAAACTTTCCGAACAAAAACGGATTTGGGGAAGCTGTGGCCAAGACAAGATAATCCGCATCAACTGGCAATTAATTGATGCTCCTGTAGCGGTTCTGGAATATGTAGTTGCTCATGAATTAGTCCATTTATTACACCGTCATCACGGTGATGCCTTTTGGGAAGCGCTAGGTACTGTAATGCCAGATTGGAGAGAACGTAAGATTACTCTGGAGTCATGGGAAGCTGATTGGCTGCCATCTTAGCTGAAAATTTTTATAAAAATTAACAATGACTTACGGAAAGTGTAACTTAAGGGATAATCTGGCCGGAATTAAAGGATAAAGTGCCCGCTCTTAAAACCCGGAATGCTTATTTTTACATTGCCCTACTTTGGCTATACTTTACAAGCGATTGCACTCAATTCTCTCAAATCCGCTTCTATCATAGGTTCTGTCCTTAGGCTACTTTATACTTGAAAAACAGCCACATTATCCTTTAACGGGTATCGAACTGTTGCGTGTTGCCTATTCCCTGTTTACTTTTAAAGTTTTACAAGGCTTTCTGGATTTGGAACTGTTGCGAAATTCTAGTGAATGCCCAACACTTCCATTGATTTTTCCAGTACTTCTTTAGGACGAAATGGTTTAGTCAAATATAAATCTGCACCAACTTCGATTCCCTTTTGTTTATCAAATTCTTGTCCCTTAGCTGTCAAAATTATGATGTGAATGTCAGTCATTTGCAATTCGTGTTTGACAATCTGACAAACTTTCAGGCCATTCATTTTAGGCATCATCACATCGAGAAAAACCAGGTTTGGTTTTTCAGTTTTAATCATCTCCAGAGCTTCTTCACCATTTTTAGCAGTTAAAAGTTCCACTCCCTCATCTTCTAAATCTTCTAGGGCTTGTTCCATCAAAGTCAAGATATTGGGTTCATCGTCAACAATCAGAATTTTTTGAGTCATAGGATTGGGGTATGGGGCATGGGGC
>NZ_JACKZU010000067.1:0-26158 GCF_014222165.1 Nostoc sp. 2RC | reverse complement strand
ACCTCCTACACCTCCCACACCTCCCACACCTCCCACACCTCCCACACCTCCCACCCCTCCCACACCTCCCACACCTCCTGCTTGCCCCATGCCCCATTAGACTTAATCTTTGTTTATAACCAGGGAAAGAGGTACAGAAGGCTACTAGTGTGGAAACTTAGGTATTAGAAGTGAAACTAATTTCTCACTTTGATAAAGCTACAGAAGATTCCATGCAAAGCAATTCAGTTGTGTTCCCTAAGTTTGGGGTTAGGGAAAACATTACGCAAATAGAAGAAACAACGGGTACTAAGTACGACCGTGCCGAGCAGCAATTTATAGAACTGCTGGCAATGGAAGATTTGGATGCTCAATTAGATATCAAACCTGCAAAGGGAAATGAGTTTCAACAGACGCTTTCTATGGCAATTAAGGCTGCCTATGAAACCGATCGCGATGATGAGCAAGCTCACCTTTTTCTCCAAAGGATACTTTATCGAATTAATCGGCTAAATCTATTTTGGTACGATGATTTGCATAATTACATCAATGAGCGATCGCTTTATTTGTACTCTTGTCGCGACTTAATTGAAGCTGCTTGGCAAAAGTGGGAACTTGCACAATTGGATGTAGCTGCACTACAACAGTTGGATGTCAAACAAGCTTTAATTGAACGTGCATCAGTAGATTTGAATCCGCCTTTATCGGCTGATAGTCGCTATATCCGGGAGGAAATGAGCGAAACTGGCTATTGTCATTTGCTAGCAATCGCTTCTTTTGATGGCTTGGTAGAAGCTAGCCGTCTTTCCCGCGTTTTAGGTGGTAGTGCTAATGAAGTGCAATGTACGCTGGTGCGTGTGCTACTAGAAGAATACGGTAATGGTCGTTTATCTCGCAAGCATTCCACATTTTTTGCCCAAATGCTTGCTGAATTTGAAATGAATACTCAACCAGAAGGATATTTTGATTTAGTACCTTGGGAAGTTTTAGCTTGTGCTAATCATAATTTTCTGATGACTGAACGCAAACGCTATTTTCTACGTTACAGTGGGGCGTTGACATATTTTGAGGTGGTCGGGCCTGCGGTTTACAAAAACTATCTTGCAGCAGCGCAACGACTAAAACTTTCAGAAGCAGCGATGGGTTATTGGGAACTGCACATCAGGGAAGATGAACGCCACGGACGTTGGATGTTAGATGATGTGGCTTTGCCATTAGCAGAACAATATCCCAATGATGCATGGGAACTCGTACTTGGCTACGACCAAGAAAAATTAATGGGCGATCGCGCCGCCGGTGCTGTGGTGCGATCGATACGCCAAGCTGAACAAGCTGCTTTAGTTATGTAAAATTCCCAAAAATTAGAAATTAAAGCAGGATACAAAATACAGAATTCACAATTAATTATCGGGCAATTTTAACCGAATTAATATTTCTACGGATAAGCAAGCCATATCCGTTGGTAAGACAGAGTTTACTTGCACAATTCTGTCTATTGGTTCGTGAATTCTATTTTTTGAAAAATAGCAGAGTCTTTTTAGGATTTTAATTTGGTATTATCCACCATTTTATTCCTAATTTGCCTGCTAATTAATTTCCTTGGCAGATACTTTTTTGCTTGAGGAACAATTTGTTCTTGCTTTTATTACTAAGTAACGAATTGTTTTAATTTAAACAATCATACCTTATTGTTGAGTTAAAGTCAAATGAAAAACATCTTTTTTTGTCCTGAAGAATCTAATTTCTACTCTAACTGCTTAGAAAATCTTGTCATTAGAAATTGTCAAGATTGTGAATCCATTGTTGAATTTGGTTCTGGAGATGGCAGTCCTGTTATTAATTCTTTGTTGAGAAACAATTTTGATGGCATAATTGAGGGATTTGAATTAAATACTTCTGCATGGAAAGCAGCAAATTTAACTATTGATGAATACAATCTCAATGATAAATATGTCATCCATAATTCATCTTTGTTTGCATCTTCTCAACATGATGCCAGTTATCTGATAGCTAATCCGCCATATCTGCCAGCCCCAGACAATGATATATATATGCCACTTTTATTTGGAGGCATAGATGGCGCTGCAATTACCAACGACCTTTTGACGTTGGGTTATGAAAATGTCTTGCTTTTAGTCTCTAGTTTTTCTAATCCCAAAAGTACGCTGCAAGTAGCCAAAGAAAATGGTTATTGCGTGGAAAATTTTATGATTTTACCTTTGCGATTCGGTTACTATAGTTCTGAAGCGAAGGTGAAAAATCATATAGAAAAATTACGCAAACACAAAAAAGCCTTTTATTCTGGTGATTATTACTTTTTAGCTGGTGTATTATTTGCAAAGTGCCAAGATTGTGGAATTGATTTATCTAATGAATTAGCCCAGGTAATGACTAGTTTATGAAGAGAGCAATCGTATTTGAGTTGTGAACAATAGAGGTGTTGACTGTTGACTGTTGACTGTTGACGGTTCACAGTCAATAACCGTAACACGTAATATTTTATTGTTGATTAATTGGGCAGAAAAATTTCACTTTTTCATTGGTGACGAGATATTTGTTGCTAGTAATTTGAATCTTTATATAGTTTGGCGTATGTTTATACAGAATTGGTATTAATACTGCTTGAGCTATTCGGGCTTTTTGTGCCAATGTCCATCATCGCCTTTTTCATAATCGCGTTTCACAGCACTCCAAGCAACACGAAAAGCACTTTCTTCTTCACCATATTCTTCTAAAGCACTATTAAAAGCAGCCCGAAAAATTTCTTGGGCGTGCTGAGGTAAGTTATTTTTTACTGAATCTGGTAAATCTTTAATTTGTTGATAAGGCATAAACAAATAATCCTAATTCGGAACTAATAAGCTGTTTTGCATTTAACTTGCACATTTACTAACCGTTAACAGTTAACAGTAAATGTGAAAGTATAGTGGTGTGACAAGCCTAAATTAATGCAATAAAAATTTATTTGAAATTGTGTAATGCTCTATTTTAACCTTGTCACACCAATAAGAGATAAGTCAATAATAATTCCTCAGGAGAGGTACAAATTAATGAGTACCCTTAAAAAGCTGATGGTGTCAAAAAGTTCAGTTTTTGAGGTTTAAAACTAGAAACACTATCCCAATAATTGACTTGGTTAATATTCACCTTGAGCAAAGCAATATTCGGTTCATCCAGTCCTTTAGGAAACCAAGTTTGCAACTCTGGTTTCCAAAGTTCTCGCATTTTGTTGCGGTCTTTTACAACTTGGGAGCTACCTGAAATAGAAACGAATCGTTGTTGTTCTGATGACACGAAACTCACATTGACTTGCGGATAATGTTCAACTTCGCTCACCTTATGAGAATCGGAGTAGGTAAAAAACCAAATTGTAGCATCAGAATTAATCCCGCCACTTTTTGACATCGGATAACTATGCAAGCTACCATCGTCATCGACTGTGGTAAACATGCCATAATCAATATTTTTGATTAGTTCATCCAATTTTTGAATCTGTTTTTCCTGGTCTATAGAAGTTGTCATTGTCCTTACTTTTTGCTTTGGAATACAGCTAGGCTGACTTCACATATATATGACTAACGCAAAAACTCTCAGAAACTCTTATTCATAGGTGTCCTAAACTTATGGTTTGGAGAGACTAACCAAGATAATTTTGCGTCAGCCTGATATGTAAAAATATTATTTCTTATTATTAACTAATTTTAATTGCGATCGCGTGAGTCTACAGGGTGAATTATATTACTAATAATATCTTTGGTTTATATCTATAGAAATATTAAATTAGAAGGATATTTAATCACAGTTTACCAACTATATAGCTCTATCTCTGGAGTAGGTTTAGAACATAAGTTGAATTATTAAGCTTATTTCTTTAGATATAAATTTGCTCAATTTGACAATCAATTCAACTTGTGGGTATAACTTGAGACTGATGAATGCAGCTATTAATTTCACTAAACTTAGATTTTAAGATTTATCTTCTCAGTTTGGGCTGTGAGTATATATAACAATCAAATTTTAGAAAAATACTGATATAAAGTGGGATAATTTTTTTAGGGGCATTAATTAGGAGTAAACATTGCTGTGATTAAAGCAATACATACCATTATCAAAGGGAGAGCTAGATACAAAATAAAAGAACTCTATCGTTCACAAGAATTAAAGGAATATTTAGAGCGATCGCTCTCTCAAGAACCAGGGATAAATTATGTTTATGCCAACCCATTAAGCAGTAATATTTTAGTAATTTTTAACAAAGATATTAGCCATCATCAAATTAGTACTTTAATTAAAAAGACATTATTAGATTATCCCAAATCCATTAAACAACCAAACACAAATAAAAAAATAATTGCCAATATTCAGGAACAAAAGTTAGAAAACTGGCATTTAATGACGGTCAATAACGTCCTAGAGTTATTAAATACCTCAAAAACATCAGGATTATCAAGGGAATCTGCTGCTAAAAATCTTCAGAAATATGGCGCTAATGTTCTAGACCAAGGAGCAATTCGTTCTGATTGGAACATTATAATTGAGCAATTCCAATCTTTACCTGTAGTTTTGCTTGGTGTTGCTGCTGGAGTTTCCATTCTTACAGGTGGAGTAATAGATGCTGTGGTAATTATGGGTGTTGTTGGTTTAAATGCAGCCATTGGTTATATCACAGAAAGCCAATCAGAAAGAATCATTCATTCCCTGAAAAATCAGGAACAAACATCAACTTTGGTAATTAGAGAAGGTAAACAAATAGAAATTCCCACAGAAGATGTTGCTTTAGGAGATATTTTATTCCTCAAACCTGGTAGTTATGTAGCCGCAGATGCCCGACTGATAGAAGTTGATAATTTGAGTATTGATGAATCTGCCTTAACAGGAGAAAGTATTCCCGTTACCAAAATTACTGCTTGTTTGAGTGGTGAAGATATTCCCTTGGGCGATCGCCAAAATACGATCTACAAAGGAACTTTTGCCATTAGCGGTCAAGGATTGGCTGCGGTTGTTTCCACAGGTAAATTTACCGAAATGGGCAAAATCCAACAAATGGTTGGCGAAGCCACAGCAATCCAGACTCCTCTAGCAAAACAACTAGATGAAGTTGGTAGCCAACTAGTATTAATTGGTATGGGAATCTGCGGTTTAGTGTTTGGTATGGGAGTGCTGCGGGGATATGGTTTAGTACAAATGCTCAAATCATCCATATCCCTAGCCGTGGCTGCGGTTCCCGAAGGTTTACCCACCATCGCCACTACAACCTTAGCCTTAGGCATCCAAGATATGAGGAAAAATAACGTCCTCGTTCGCACTTTAAGTGCTGTGGAAGCATTGGGTTCCGTACAGACAATTTGTATGGATAAAACCGGGACATTAACAGAAAATAAAATGTCTGTGGTGGAGATATATGCAGACAATAAACACATTACCGTGTCTGATGGAGAATTTATTACTGGCGAAGAGAAAATTAATCCCTATACCTCTGATGAATTATTAAAGCTGATTCATGTATCAGTTCTGTGCAATGAAACACAAATCAGTTTAGACAAAGATGGCGAGTATATAGTTACAGGTTCGGCAACAGAAAACGCCTTAATTTACATGGCAATTAGCGCTGGGGTAGATGTCATTGAACTTCGAGAAAAATATCTTTTATTAGAAACAAACTTGCGGTCAGAAAATCGCAACATCATGAGTACAATTCATCAAACTCCCGATCGCCAGAAGTTAATTGCCGTCAAAGGCAGTCCCAGCGAAGTTGTGCAGATATGCCAAAAGTGGGTAAAAAATGGACAAATAGTACCTTTAAGGAAAGAAGACAAACAAGCGATGGCAATCGAAAACGATCGCATGGCAGGAAAAGCCCTGCGGGTGCTTGGTCTAGCTTACAAGCATATCAGTAAAAGGAAAAATAAAAAAAATTACGAATCAGACTTGATTTGGCTGGGTCTTGTGGGTATGGCTGACCCCATTAGAAAAGGTGCTAAAGAATTGATTGGTGATTTTCACCAAGCGGGTATTGATACAGTGATGATTACTGGGGATCAAAGCCCAACGGCTTATGCCATCGCCAAAGAATTACAATTAAATCGAGACCCCCAACTAGAAATTCTCGATTCTACAAACCTGAATAATTTGACACCGGAGGCATTAACAGCACTTAGTGACAAAGTAGATGTTTTTGCCCGTATCAGTCCCAGTAACAAACTGCAAATCGTCCAAGCATTGCAAGCAGCCGGAAAAGTCGTCGCCATGACTGGCGATGGTATTAACGATGCACCAGCATTGAAAGCCGCCCAAGTTGGTGTAGCAATGGGTAAAGGCGGTACTGATGTTGCGCGTGAAGTTGCAGATATTGTCCTGGAAGACGACAGAATAGAAACCATGATTGTTGCCGTTAGTCAAGGACGCACGATTTACAACAACATTAGAAAATCAGTGCATTTTCTGTTAGCCACAAATCTCAGTGAAATCATGGTCATGACCACCGCCACGGCATTAGGTATAGGCGAACCCTTAAATGCCATCCAACTTTTGTGGTTGAATTTGGTCACAGACATTTTCCCTGGATTGTCCTTAGCTTTAGAAGCACCAGAACCAGAAGTATTGAGTCAGTCACCCCGCAACCCCGACGAACCAATTATTAAAAACACCGATTTTGCCAGAATTGTCTTTGAATCAGGAACGCTATCCCTCAGCACCTTAGCAGCTTACAGTTATGCCATCTTCAAATATGGCATTAGTCCCCAAGCAAGCACCATTGCCTTTATGAGTTTAACTAGCGGACAATTGCTCCACACAATTAGCTGTCGTTCAGAAAAACATAGCATATTTAGTCAAGAAAAACTGCCAAATAATTCCTACTTAAATGCAGCCATTATCGGCTCATTTGCCATCCAATTTTTAGCGATCGCTGTTCCTCCCTTGAGGAATATTTTGAAAATTACCCCACTTAATATTGTAGATAGTGCTGCGATCGGATGTAGTGCTTTACTGCCATTATTAGTCAATGAATTCACAAAAGATTCTACCTCAGATCGACTCGCCCTTCCAGGAATCCAACCACAAATAAACACCGTTCAATCATCTGTGTCAGCCTAAACACAATAACTTTCTAAAACTCTTCTTACTCGGCATCCTACCTTGCAGGAAACCATTTCCGGTCTACGTGTCTTTAGCGGTAGCCTTGCTTTGCGTCTACGTTTTTTCCATACTTTAAAATCCCAATCCCAAATTGCATTGGTAAATATTTATGAAAAAAGATTTCATGTTTACATCAGAGTCAGTAACCGAAGGACATCCTGATAAACTTTGCGACCAAATTAGCGATGCGATCGTCGATCGCTTTTTACAACAAGACCCATATTCCAGAGTAATTACAGAATGTGCAGTATCTACAGGCATCGTTTTTCTCGCCGCCAGATTTGAACCCAACACCAACGTAGATTTTACTAATATAGCCAGACAAGTAATCGAACAAGTAGGTTATGAGCATAAAGAATTTAACGGTAAAACGTGCAGCATTTTAACTAGTCTCAGAGAATTACCCTTTGATACACACCATTTATTTGATGAAAATACTTTATCTGATACAGAAATCGAAAAAATCACCGTTAATAATCAAGTAACAGTTTTTGGATTTGCCTGCAATCAAACATCGAGTTTTATGCCCTTACCAATATGGCTAGCCCACAAACTTGCTAAACAAATTACTCAAGTCAGACGCCAAAAAATACTTCCATACCTGACTCCAGATGGCAAAACCCAGATAGGAGTTGAATATAAAAATCGCCGCCCATATAGAATTCATAGTATTACAGTTATTGCCAGTCAAAATAAAGCATCAAAACCAGAATTACAGCAACTACAGGATGATATTCGAGAAACAGTAATTTCCCCTATATTTCAAAATGAAGATATTAAACCAGATGCACAGACAAGAATATTTATTAATCCAGACGGGCCATTTATTCGTGGAGGCCCTGGGCTTCATTCTGGGTTAACTGGTAGAAAAAATGCCATAGATACATACGGCGAATATTCCAAACATAGTGGTTCAGCTTTAAGCGGTAAAGATCCAATTAGAATCGATAGGATAGGAGCATATATCGCCCGTTATGCAGCTAAAAATATCGTCGCAGCAAAATTAGCAGATGAATGCGAAGTACAACTAAGTTATTCTATAGGACTTTCCAGACCTGTAAGCGTCCAAGTCGAAACTTTTGGTACAGGTAAAATAGGAGATGAAGAAATCACAATTCTTTTAGAAAAATATTTTGATTTTAGACTTGCAGGAATTATTAAACAATTTAATTTAAGACATTTGCCTTCATTAAATAAAGGTTGCTTTTATCGAAAACTTGCAGCCTATGGTCATGTAGGAAGGATGGATTTAGAACTACCTTGGGAAAAATTAGATAAAGTTGATGTTTTTTAAAAGAAAGATTTAGGACTTACGCAACGCCGATATTGTCATTGCGACCGTAACGGAGTGTAGGGAAGCAATCCCAGCGTCAGGGGGGATTACTTCCCTATTGCTCGTAATGACGGAATTACGTTATTTTTGCGTAAGTCCTGAGATTATCAAAAAAAATCATGAATCAGTACAGACTATTGTAAGGGCATAGGCTTTGCCTGACCGTAGGGTAAGGTGGTTCGCCCCTACTTTGAACTGAATAGAACGTAAAAAGTAATTATAAATTCTACTTTTTTAAAAATTGTTTAGACTAACAAAAACCGTCGGCATCGCGCCCTAAAATTTAAAGTAATTCTGCTTCTTCAAATATCTGTCTTGTCGTTAATTCTAAACCTGGAAATAGAGTATCTACAATGGATATGTTATCCGTATAAACTTGATTCGATCCATCAGGCAGAAAAACTCTAATACTCATCACTTCTGAATCTATAACCCAAACTCTGGACACACCCGCAGTTAAATAATCCTTCGCTTTTTCTTCAAATTCCTTTATCGTTTGGTCTGGAGAGATAATTTCAATTACCAATTCTGGAATCACCGGACAAGCTTCATTACACTTCCAAGTTTTGGGTAAACGTTCGTAAGATATGTAGGTTAAATCTGGTAAAGGTGCCCAATCTTTACCTTGACGTTTTAAGAGAATTGCCCACTCAGGAAGAACTCTACCTTTGCCTTTGCACCATGCACGAATTAGTAATCCTAAAGCTATCTGTAAAGTTGAATGAAAAAATTTTGGAGACACTTTCGGGACTGCTTGACCATCAATAAACTCATAGTATACATCCCCTTCTGGAAGGCTTAAAAATTCTTTTAAACTCAGTTGACCTATTATGTTAACCATAAGCTGTACAAGTATAGTGGCTAATACACATATCCTACATAGAAAATAGTGGCTGTGACTATCAAATTTTGCATGAAACAAAGCAGCGATCGCTCTCGTATTGCTAAATTAATCAAGTAAATAAAAATCAATGTTAGCTTGCTACGAGCCACAGAAGTATCTATTTTTACCTTGCAATACTATTCCTATCCATAGCGTGCCAAGATTCATGGCAAAATTTATATTTATAACAATTAAGTCCGGAATTATTACTAATTGGATTGTATAAGACACTTGTGATAATTTAAGTACTAACCACAATTAGAGGTTGAAAATGGCGAGTACATCCAACGTCCAGATTAACATCGCCCTGCAAGAGCCTGATTTAGATGACGAGGAACTGCAAAACGAAACGCAGAGACTGTTGCAACAGATCCTGGAACTGGATGAAGTAGAAGAAGCTAGTCTTTTCCGTGAAGCAGAAGTGCCAGCAGGCAGCAAGTCAGTTACAGGGTTGGCTGTGGGTTGGCTAACAGCGCAGGTGAATGCCAAGAATATTAAAGCACTGATGGGATTTTTAGGCGATCGCCTTGGTAACAAGACTATTGAACTAGAAATCGAGGCCAACGGCAAGAAACTGAAAGTCAAAGCCAGCAGTCGGCAAGAGCTAGAAGCGGCAATTGAGGCAGCACAGAAATTTGTAGCAGGATAGAGTATTTCAAATGGCGAAAGTAGCATTGCTAATTGGGGTGAGTGAGTACGAGCCTGGGTTGAACCCCCTACCTAGTGCCGTAAGAGATGTTGAAGCGATGCAGCAAGTCCTGTTACACCCAGAAATGGGCTGTTTTACTGAAACAGATATTATGGTGCTAAAAAATCCCCAGCGCCAAGATATGGAGGAAGCGATCGAAAATCTATTTGCCCATCGTCAGAAAGATGATTTGTTAGTTTTCTTTTTCTCAGGTCATGGCATTAAGGATGACACTGGCAGACTGTTCCTCGCAACACGCACCACACGCAAAAGTCCCAGAGGGGATTTAATTCGCTCATCCGCAGTTTCAGCTATTTTTGTACATGAAAGCATGAGCCGTAGCCGTTCTAAACGGCAAGTTATCATTCTGGACAGTTGCTTTAGTGGTGCTTTTGCCGAGGGTTTATCAGCCAAAGATGACGGTACACTCAATATTCGCGAGCAATTGGGGGGAGAGGGGCGGGCTGTTCTTACTTCATCGAGTTCGACTCAATACTCCTTTGAGCAGCAAGGGTCAGACCTCTCAATTTATACGCGTTATTTGATTGAAGGAATTACAACTGGGGCGGCGGACTTAGATGAAGATGGCGTTGTCTCAATTGATGAGTTGCATGATTATGCCAGTAAGAAGGTTAGAGAAATACAGCCGACCATGAAGCCAGAAATCTACACAAGTAGAGAAGGCTTTAAGATTCGACTGACAAAAGTTCCCCAAGGCGATCCCAAACAGAAGTATTGTAAAGAAGTAGCGCGATATAGTAATCGTGGAGAAGTTACTTTTGTGGGCCGCAAGATTTTGGATGCTCTCAGAAGCCGCTTGGGACTATCGGAAATGGAAGCAACTGCAATTGAAGATGAGATGTTAGCAGTTGCTCGTCAGGAATTTCGAGAAAAGTTACACCGATATGAGCGGGATTTCAGTGAGGCACTCCAGCAGCAAGTAGCTCTCAGTGAAGAAGATTTCAATACGCTACGACTAAATCTTCAGCAAATTTTGGGGCTGAGGAATGAGGATACAATGCCAATTGAGGCACGGGTTACTACACAAATTCAAGCCTATAAGCGGCATTTACAACAATACGAGCAGGCATTGGCTGAGGCAATGGAACAGGAGTATCCTCTAAGTCAAGATACTCGTCATCGCTTACAGCAAATGCAGCGTGAGTGGCAAATTACTTTTGAAGATTTAGCTTTAATTGAAACCCACGTTATTACTGAAATAGAAGCATATCGACAAAAATTGCAGCAATATGAACAGATATTTGCTAGAGCAACACAGCAGCAGTATCCCTTGAGTACAACGCAGCGCAATCAACTGCGGCAGGAACAGCAACTTTTAGGTCTAAAAGACGAAAAAATTGCTCCAATTGAAAACCGAATTAAAGCTGAGATCGCAGCCTACTTGCAGAAATTACAACAGTATGAACAAGTACTGATTCAAACAATTCAACATGAATATCCGTTTAGCGAAGAGGTTCGTCAGGAATTAAAGCGATATCAGCAAATTTTAGAACTTAGAGATGAAGAAGTAGTAGAAATTGAAGAAAAAATGATTAGAAAAAGAGAGATAAATCAAACTCAAATTCAGCAATTGAGTAATTTTGAACTGCCAGAAATACCAACACAATTAGGAATATTTTCAAGTCAGGTTGTTTCAAACCAAAAAACTCCAAAAATTAAGCCAGTTAATACTAGCCAATTACCTTTACAGTGGATAATTCCGTTAATAGTTGTACTAACAGGAGGTGGTGTGGCAGTGTTCATCCAAGAATTCCGGCGATCGCAATTAGGAATATTCCCAATTCCACCTTCCAATCCCACGCCAACTCAAAGCCCTACTGTTACAAATACACAGTCACGTAGAACCATTGCACTTATACAGCCACCTCGAACCCTTGCCAACCTTGATCCTGGTTGGGTAATTCAAACCAGCAAGGAAATCCCCCTGCCAGACAATCAATTACTCCCTGCTAAAAGTTTTTTAGAAGTTATCAATACCCAACCAAATCCTAAACCTGCATCTGGAGATTTTTCAGTTAGGATGCGAGTATGTACGAATAAAAGTACGCCAATTCCAACATCCTCCCAAGTACCATTGCTATCAAAACCTGAGAAAACAGTATCGATTCAATTTCAACAACTGATGCGTTTAGGAGCCTCTGTTTTGCAATCAGGTATACCGAGTCCATGTAATAAATCACCTGACAATAATTCAAAAGCAACATCAGACACAAAAACAATGGACACTGATACAGACACTTCAGGAACGGACACGCCATCAAGCGATTCAAGCAATGAACCCATTCGAGCAATATGGTAACTAATTAGTACATTTAACTTAATAAAATTAAAGGTGCAAAGCTTCAATAGTGAAATGTTAGAAGAGATTGCAAGAGCGATCGCCAATAGCTAATACTAACAAGATTTAATCATATCCCGTATCTGATTGAGAGCTTGTAGCGTTCTAATCTAGTAAATTCAGTTGCATCAAGTATTTTTACTCAAATTTCATTAAATTTATACCCTTTGAATGAGCCTCTTCAATCCAAAGCAAGAGTGTCATCTGACATCAACCGCGTAGGATGAATAACAAGGAAATCAAATTGCAGTATATCTGTTTATTAAACAATGGATTGGAAGTATAAGTGGAAAAACGGCTATCGCCCAAGCCGAGATGAAGCGGTAAAAAACCCTCATTTGTTAGACGAAAGTCAATTCGAGACACAACAAGACCGACAGCTAGCTGAAGAAGCCACCAGGAAGCATTTAGGTATACCTGCACCAACCTTAGACGAAGAAAAATCGATATTACCTCATGCTGGTTCGCCTAATCAAAAAATTCAAAAATAATACGTTTCGGAAAATTTTGGTTGGCTGTAGGGGTGTACAGCTGTACGCCCTTAACCATTTATGCTTAGCAAAAATTTTGTAGAATAATACCTTGGGTATTTTTTACCCATGCAGCGTCCATATAAATAAAAACTTCGATAAAATAATGCAGATTTTTCAAGTTTTCAATCAATCAAACACAAAAAAACTCACTAAGTTTATTTCTCAAACTTTAGCTTTAGGTGTAGGTGCTATTGTTTTATTTTCAAGCAATAATGCTGATGCTGCCGAGCAAGTTATTTTAAAATATGGCAATTTTCAAGGGCCAATATCTGTTCAAGAATTAAATGAATTTGCAGACACTGGCAAAACTACCCCTACCTTAACAGCTTATTTGCAGGCGGCTCAACAAGAACCTGCATTAGCTCGTAAAGCCCTCAAAGCTGGCATCAAAGCCGATCGCACTTTTTTAAATAACTTACTCTCCAGTTGGGCAGGGCCAGTTTTAGTTAACCAAATTGGCGAAGTAGTTCATCCTCCCACAGGAGAACTAAACCAAGAAGCACTGCGAACTGCTTTAAGTGAATCGATTAAGCAAAATGGTGAAGTGACACTACTGGGAGCGATTCAAAATTATCCTAGTACTTCTGTGGAACTAGAAGGAGATCGTCTCATCGTTGTTTATGAACGTTTAAGCACTCTTGCAGACAACTTTTGATAGGTAGTTAGTGTTGAAATTTAATACCCATGAGTCTACCTCAAGATTCTACCCCATGACTTAGAAGTTCTTTAACATAATTGCAGAATTTAATCTAAGCATAAGGAAAGAATTTCTATGACAACCGATGTATCTCAAGATATTAAAAAACAACTTAATGGTTCGCTAATAATTGGTATTCTGTTGATTGTTGCAGGCATCATTGGGATTGCAGTACCTACATTCACCACCATATTTGCGGAAACTTGGTTTGCAGCGATTTTAACTTTTGCTGGATTTACAAAATTAGTTTACGCTTCCCAAACCCGCGATCGCGGAGGTTTTGTTTGGAAACTTTTATTAAGCGGACTGTACATTGCCACCGGCATCATGCTATTGGCTTATCCTTATACAGGCATCCTCACACTAACCCTGCTGCTTGGTACCTTTTTGTTGACTGAAGGCACATTCGAGTTAATTCTGGCCTTCCAGTTACGCGGGCAACAAAACTGGACATGGGTATTAGTGAACGGCATTATCACACTAGTCTTAGGTGCAATGATTTGGTTTCAGTGGCCCTTCAATGCGCCTTGGTTACTCGGAACACTAGTTGGTGTCAGCGTTCTATTCACCGGCATTTCCCGCCTCATGCTGTCATTGAATCTGCGTTCTGCCTTAAATGAATTGTAGGACTGGGGAGATAAGAAGACGCGGGGACGGGGGGACACGGAGACGCCCAGAACATTAGACTTCTAAGAGAAATCTGGAAAAGGGGAAGGGGGAAAGGTTTGGTATTTTCCCTTTCCCCTTTAACCCCTTCGGGGTTCGCCAGTCGCTCATGGGGGAAACCCCCAAGACCGCGCTGGCTCACCTTTTCCCTTTTCCCAAGACTGCAAAAGCCCAATGACGGCACTAAAAAGTTTACATGAGATTGCAGCAGCGATCGCTCTGGTATTGCTAAATTAACAAAGGTAATCAAAATCCAGGCTAGCTAGCTGCAATCTCAACAATGGTATCTATCTCTACTCCGTTCTCAGATATTCAAAACCATTGGGCACGCTTGTTTATCACAGCCTTAGCCCAACGTAATATTGTCAGTGGATTGCCCAACGGCACTTATCGCCCCGATAATTCGCTTACCCGTGCTGAGTTCGCCGCCATCATCGCTAAGGCATTTGCAACAATTGTTAAGAAACGGCAGTATGTCCCCTTTGTTGATGTACCTAGTAGTTTTTGGGCAGCAGCAGCCATTCAAACAGCTTACGAAAAAGCATTTATTAGCGGATTTCCAGATAAAACCTTTCGTTCTGCTAACCGAATTACCAAAACAGAAGTTTTAGTTTCTTTGGTATCAGGCTTAGAAATTGCCACAAAAATAAAACCTGACCTTATTTCTAATCTTGGACAAATTTATCAAGATGCTGCTCAAATTCCTGAATATGGCAAAAATCAGATAGCTATTGCCACTAGTGCAGGATTAGTAGTAAATTTCCCAAATCTGAAATTACTTAGTCCCAATGTTGCAGCTACCCGTGCAGATGTGGCTGTGATTGTTTATCAAGCTTTGGTGTATTTAGGTGTAGCAGAAAAGATTGCCTCTACTTACCTCGTGGTGCCACCAACACCCACACCAACACCCACACCAACACCCACACCAACACCCACACCCACACCAACACCCACACCAACACCCACACCGATACCTCCCGGTAAAGTGAAGCTAAATCATACCAGAGAATTTCGGGGAGTGTGGGTGGCATCTGTATGGAATGGTGATTGGCCTTCCAAAACAGGACTTTCTGTTGAGCAACAGAAAGCTGAATTCACAGAAATTACCGTTAAATTACAAGCACTGAACTTCAACGCCCTGATTTTCCAAGTCAGGCCAGAGGGCGATGCTTTGTATGAATCTCAATTAGAACCTTGGAGTGGTTGGATTACAGGAACTCAGGGGAAAGCACCCGAACCATTTTACGATCCTTTAGCATTTGCGATCGCAGAATGTCACAAGCGCAATATAGAACTTCATGCTTGGTTCAACCCTTACCGCGCCAGTACTTCCACTAACCCAGCTAAAACCGTCTATCCCCACATAGCAGTCACCAATCCAGAAACCGTTTATCTGTGGAAAACTCAACGCTGGATGGATCCAGGGCTGAAAATAGTCCAAGACAGGGCTTACAACGTAATTCTCGATGTATTGAAACGCTACGATATTGATGGCGTTCACTTAGATGATTATTTCTACCCCTATCCTGTAGAGGGACAATCTTTCCCTGATGAAAAAACCTACGCCGCTTACAAAGCAGCTGGTGGTACACTCAGCCTCGGTGACTGGCGACGGGATAATGTTAACAAAATGGTACTGCGTCTCTCCGAAGGAATTAAAGCAACTAAACCCCACGTGAAATTTGGTATTAGCCCCTTTGGAATTTATCGCCCCGGACAACCCGCCGGTATTACTGGCTTAGATGCTTACAATGTGCTGTATGCCGACTCCAAGAAATGGCTAGAACAAGGCTGGATTGATTATATTGCGCCTCAACTGTACTGGCGCACAGACCAACCACAACAAAGTTATTCTGCATTGTTAAAGTGGTGGACAGACATCAACACAAAGCAAAGACACGTTTATGCAGGTAACAATCTCACAGAACCAAGCAACAAAAGTCGAGAAAGTGATGAAATTGAAAAGCAAGTGAAAATTAGTCGTAGTCAAACTGCAAACTTATCATTAGGCAATATTTTCTTTAATCTCAGTGTTTTGAGAGAAAATAGTCAAGGCATAGCCGATCGATTCCAAAGTGTGCTTTATAACAAACCTGCTCTACCTCCTAGTATGTCTTGGCTGGATACAACATCACCCACTCCACCCACTGGACTAGAAGTCAATAACCGCAAACTTAGTTGGCAGCCTGGAGATAATCAGCCTGTTCGTTCCTGGGCCCTTTATCGGCAAACCAGCGATGATACTTGGACAATTCAACGAATTTTGTCTGCTGGTACAACCTTTGCCACCGTCCAACAAGCAGGAACCTACGCCGTGTGTGCAGTGGATAGGCTGGGGAATGAAAGTTTAGGAACGGTGATTACAGTTAATTAAATCCAGATAACAATAAATCAATACCGTTCAGTTAGTAATATCATGTCCGGTTGAATACTTATCATGTAGACTGACGCGGAGACACGGCGACGCGGGGACGCGGAGAATTTTTTTAATAAGTAATTAAACGAACATGATATAATAAACACCTTTCAAAACTTACGCAAAAACCCTCTCAAACTCTTATTTCTTTGCGTTCTTTGTACCTTTGCGGTTCATTTATTCTGACTTATCTGCACCGGATTAGATGATAAATAGGCGCTGAAATTAGACTAAAAATTCATGCTTTATCGGAGTTTAGAGATTTTGGTAAGAGAATGCTCGGATAATATATCACATGCTAAAGGAATAACAGGCCGATAATCTTGACTAACAAGAAAATCTGGTCGTGGTTTAACTACTGGAGAAGGAATATTTTCAATGCTATTATAAGTAATAATTACTGTGGAACGCCCAAAGGGCGAAATATTGTTCGTGGAAGCATGGACAATATTACTATCAAAAAATACTACAGAACCCGCCGCAGCTTTGATAAAAGCTATTCCGTATTTTGAGACTAAATTTGTAATTAATTCTTGGTTGAGAGAGTACTTCAAATTAGCACTAAAACTCGACATCCATCTAGGACTATCACTAGAATTATGAACATTTTTAGGTGTTTCTCTAGAATTATGAACCGCAACATCAATCATCTCTTCTCGATGAGAGCCAGGAATTACAAATAGCGGGCCATTAAATTCATTCATATCATCTAATAAACACATAGCATTGACTACTTGTGGTCTTGGCATTCCATCTTCTTTACGCCAATAAATATAGTCTTGATGCCACTTCCAAATATCGCCACTAAATGCTGCTTTGATATTAATTTTGAATTGATAGATATATACTTCACTACCAACTATTTGCATCGCAGGTTCAACAATAAATGAATGTCGTGTCAAACAATTGAAAACATTATTACTTGTGTGAACACCGTGCAATGACCGCACAGTTTTACCATCTTTTTCTAAAATTCTTTTAGGTGAATCTTTTACAGATAAACCAGATAATTCTGCTTTCATTACCTCGATTTCAGCACGAGAAAAATATTCTGGCAATACAAGAAATCCTTGGGCTTTGTATATTGATAATTGTTCTTGTGTTAGATACATATTAAAACCATAAATCTATGAACAACTCAAATTTAACTCTTTTGATCTTGAGTAAAATTGTCGAAAATACTTAAATTATTCATGTATAATTGAAGTGTATGACTACTTAAAAATACCTGCATTACCTCTGATTGATTTATTTATTAATGAGTAGTACTTAACTGTTTATTTTTACAAAAATCCTCTAGTTAAGAAACAGGCACTAGTAATAAGGAACTGTAGTTATCACTTCAAAGTCGTAACTTAAAAAAAATCTTTTTCCAGATGCAACGCCCAGTTATTACAAACCCACGCTTTAAAACGTGGGTTTCCCTCTTCTTTCTTCACTATTTCCTATTCCCTGTTTAGCAATCGCAAAAAATAACATGTTAAGACTGTTATTTGACTACCGTTGACAGTTAACAGTCAACAGTGAACAGTCAACACCGATTTTGTTCACAACTGAAATAGGATTGCTATATCTCACATATTTAAAAATCCACTACTTTGGAAATAATTTAAATATTTTCTAATTAATTCTGTATTCATTGATGGACATCTGGTAGACGTATCAGCAATTGCATTTAGTGTATTGCGACAGTCTAAATCAGCAGTATTTTGATATAACTCCCAAGCAGCTACTTGTTGATTCACTTTTTCAGTGAACATAGGCAAAAGAGGGAATAAAGGATTTGAATGGGAATACTGAGCTTGATGAATTAACTTCTCTGTCCATTGAGCATAAGGTACTTTCTGAAGCTGGTATCCGCAAGCCGATATCAATTCAAATAATTGAATTAAATCGATGTTTTCTGATGGTAAAGGTACTATATGAAAAGCCTTTCCTAAAGATTCTGGCTTTTGAGATATTGTGACAATGGCTTTACTAGCATAATCTACAGTAATTAAATCTTGTTTTTGATTAATTAATTCTGGAAAACTACCTACTTGGATACAACCTTTAATTAATCTCGATATGAAATCATCTGTATTAGTTACACCAGTTTGGGAATGACCCATTAAAAATCCCGACCTGATCACTGTTACAGGGATTCCTCTAGATTTAGCAATCCAAACAAGTTTTTCAGCCACCCATTTACTTTGTGTATAGCCAATCTCTTGAGAAAGATAAGGTTCACTTTTATCAATATCATCATCTTCATAAACGATATCTATTCCATTTAAACAAGCCATTGCCCCAAAAACAGCCATTGTTGAGATGTAGTGTACTGGCTTGATTTTTTGCTGACACGCTAATCTCAAAACTTCTTGCGTACCAAGAACATTTGCTGCCTTAACTACAGAATATGGTTTAGCAAAGTTGACTTGAGCGCCACTATGATAAATAACATCAATTTGTGCTGCTAACTTTTCAAATTGCTCTAGAGAGATACCAAAACTAGGTAAAGCTAAATCTCCTGGGATGGGAATGATTCTAGAGCTTTGCCTTGCATCCCAAATTAAATATTTTTCTAGAGTTTCCTGTAGTCTTTTGAAACCTTCAGTTTCGTTTTTAGCACGTACCAAACAATATATTTTTGCCTGAGTTTGCTGTAGTAATTCATGTACTAAGAAAGCACCTAAAAAGCCTGTTGCTCCTGTGAGGAAAATATGGCTTGGTTGAGTGATATCCTGAGTAAATATTGTCGGAGAATAGATGTTTGCATCGAGTACGGCTTCAGCTTGGAGATTAATAACAGTATTGAGAACAGTAGTGTCTTGTTGATGCAGCTTTTCAAGAATTTGGCTGAGTCCTTCGATGGTTTGCTGCTCAAAAATACATCTGACCGGCAGTTCTACTTGAAAAGTTTCTCGTACAGACATGATTAACTGAGTTGCTAATAGGGAATTACCACCGAGTTCAAAGAAATTATCTTGAATTCCCACAGCATCGCTAGCCAACACCTTAGTCCAAATAGCAACCATTTTTTCCTCAGTAGGAGTACGAGGTTTAATTAATGTAGCTTCTAGGGTGGTTCTGGATCGATCTGGGGCAGGTAGCGATCGCCGATCTAACTTACCATTGGGTGTTAGTGGCAATTTCTCTAAGCATACAAAGGCTGTAGGCACCATGTATTCTGGTAGCTTTTGTTCCAGAAAACGGCGGAGTTCCACTGCTATTTTGCGGGTAAATTTGCTCTGTAGAGGTTGATTAGCATAGTAATTCCAAGGTTGAATAGAAACTGCATCTTCATCAGCAGTGGCTACCCCTTCAACTTTTTCTCTGTGGCGATGTCTGAAAACTACGTCGTAACAATCAACTAAACTCGATTCTGACCAAGTAATATCCAGCAAATAAGGTAAATCTTCGCTGAGATTCCACAATTCTAGCGGATCGATACCAATTTGGGGAAGTTGTTCTAAATGCGATCGCAACTCTTCTACAGTCTTCGGCATATCCTGGCTGTTGAGCAACTCTATAGTTTTCACTTCCTGAATTACTCTGCCATTGGGTACATTTTTAATTCCTAGAATCTCTGGCTGAGTTGCTAATAACAGGTGGCGAACAGATGACAAAGTTAGTTGTTGCTGTTGCCAATCCAACCAAGTAATTCCAACAGTGTCATCGCTATTAGTTCCTATATGTAAAATTGCATCGTAGCGGAACTTTGTCATTTCATTGTGATGCTGACCCCGTTTGAGTTCAATTTGCACGCGGCCAATCTTAGGCAAATGTTGTTGCAATGCTCGAAAAAAGTCTGGGTGAATTACCAATTCTTCCTCTTGGTTGAGGCGTTGGCGAATCTGCTCTTGTAACTGGATTGTGGAAAGTGTGGATGATGCTTGATACAGTGCTACAGAAGTGTGGTAAGCCTCTAGTAAAGGTAAACTACGTACATCTCCAATAAATATTAAACCACCAGGCTCCACAGCATTAACAGCTCCCGTCAAAACTTCCAGCAAATAGTCAATGCTAGGAAAATACTGAATTACCGAATTGATAATTACCGTATCGAAGGTATTAGCTTCAATACCTGCAAAATTGTCAGCCGGTCTGGGTAACAAAGTCAGTTGCGGCCAATCTGGATGGGATATTTGCAGCCGTTGGATTTGTCGCAGTGCTTCCGGTGCAAAATCAGTACCCCAATATTTACTGCAATGGGAAATAATTCTGCATAGCAATAAACCCGTACCGCAACCAATTTCTAGTACTTGGCTGGGTTGCAGAGAAAGAATTCGTTCAACAGTGCAATCTACCCACTCGCGCATTTCTGGGGCGGGAATAGGCAAACCCGTATAACTACTGTTCCAACCAATAGTATTGAATACTTGGTTTTCTTCCTCAGTAGTTTGTTTGTAGGTTTGATCGTAAATTGTTTGCCACTGGGAAAGGTGTTCGGTTTGCCAATTTGCTAATAATGGGGCATTCTCATCTTGTTGATTCTGCACCACATAAGCCACTAAACGCTTTTGTCCGGGTACATCTTCCCGATCTATGACTACGGCTGTTTTCACTGAAGGATGTTGCGCCAAAACCCCTTCAATCTCTCCTAATTCAATTCGGAAACCACGAATCTTTACTTGGTGGTCGATACGGCTGAGATACTCGATATTGCCATCGGGGAGATAACGAACTAAATCCCCCGTTTTGTAAAGGCGATCGCTTGCTTGTGATTTATGAAATAAATTAGGAATAAATCGAGCATCTGTAAGGTCACGACGATTGAGATAACCACGCGCTAAACCAGCACCACCAATGTGGAGTTCTCCTGGTACACCTACAGGCACGGGTTGTAACTGAGAGTCAAGTATATAAAACTGAGTATTGGCCATCGGGCGACCAATTAGAACTTGTCCGTCTTCTGATACCATTTTATGTGTTGCTGACCAAATGGTAGTTTCAGTGGGGCCATAAAGGTTCCATAAGCTAGCACATCGCTGTTGCAACTGTTGAGCTAATTTTTTCGGTAAAGCTTCCCCGCCACACAGGATTTTTAAATTTTTGCTGCCTTGCCAACCTACTTCTAGAAGCAATTGCCAAGTGGCTGGGGTTGCTTGCATGACGGTAACGCCATTGGTTAATTTTGCCATTAACGCTGTGCCATCCATAGCCTCTTCCCGACTGGCTATAATCACAGAAGCACCGAGAGTCATGGGTAGGAAAATTTCCAGTACAGCAATATCAAAGGATAAAGTAGTAACCGAAAGCAGTATATCTTGCTCTGTCAGTTCCAAATGCTGACCCATGAAGTGGAGGAAATTAACCACAGAACGATGCATAATTTGTACACCCTTCGGCTTGCCAGTGGAACCGGAGGTGTAGATTACATAAGCTAAGTTCTCAGAATTAGCATTACCATCGAGATTATCTTGGCTTTGTGTTGTAATATCCTGCCAGTCTCGCTCCAAACAGACAATCTGCCCTTGATGTTCGGAAAGTTGTGCCAACAAATGTTGCTGGGTTAAAAGTACTGATAGCTGGGAGTCTGACAGCATTAAAGATAAACGCTGTTGGGGATAAGCTGGATCTAGAGGTATATAAGCCCCACCAGCTTTGAGAATCCCTAACAGAGCTACAATCATCTCCAAAGAACGTTCTACACAAATCCCCACCAATACATCCGGCCCTACACCTAAAGCTTGTAAATGACGGGCTAACTGATTGGCTCTAGCATTCAACTCGCGATAAGTTATTTGTTGATTTGCAAATGTCGCCGCTACAGAATCCGGTACACGCTGTACTTGGGCTTCAAATAGTTGATGAATGCAAATTTGTTGGGGGAAATCACTTTGAGTTTGATTCCATTCCACCAATAATTGTTGGCGTTCAGCAGATGTTAGAAGCGGTAAGTCTGCAACCTTCTGGTCTGGATTAGCGACAATCCCCGCGACTAAAGTTTGGAAATTTTCCCCTAACCGAGAGATAGTATCAACATCAAATAAGTCAGTACTGTATTCAAACCAGCCACTAATCCCATCTGGGGTTTCAAATAATTCTAGGAATAAATCAAATTTGGCTGTACCATTGTGTTCCAAGCGATGATTGATTCTTAAACCAGAAAGTTCCAAAGCTTGCATAGGTACATTTTGCAGCGCAAAGCAGATTTGGAATAAGGGATGGCGGCTTAAATCCCGCTCTGGTTCTAGTTCTTCTACCAGTTTTTCAAAGGGTATATCTTGATGAGCGTAAGCTTCTAAAGTCACTTCTCGGACTTGTTTGAGCAGCTGGCGGAAGGTGGGAGAACCAGAAAAATCACTGCGTAGTACTAAAGTGTTAACAAAAAATCCGATTAAACTTTCAATTTCCTGATGATGACGGTTGGCAATTAAAGAACCTACTGGAATGTCTTCGCTACTCGTATAGCGGTATAACAATGTTTGAAATGCTGCCAACAAAGTCATAAACAAAGTACATCCCTCTTGCTGGCTGAACCGAATTACTGCCTCGCTGAGAGATTTAGAGAATGCTAAAGGTTGACGCGCCCCGCGATAAGTTTGAATGGCTGCACGGGGGCGATGGCTGGGTAACTGTAAAATGGGTAAATCTGCTAATTGTTGCTTCCAATAACTTAGTTGCTCTGATATGACTTTTCCTTGCAACCATTGTTGTTGCCAAACAGCAAAGTCGGCATACTGAATGTTTAATTCACCTAAAGGAGAAGGTAAACCATTGGCAAAACTTTGATACAGCAATGTCAATTCTCGAAACAATACGCCCACAGACCAACCATCAAAAATAATGTGGTGAATGCTCAAAAGCAGTAGAGATTCCTCTGCATCTATCTGGATTAAGGTTGCCCGCAATAACGGCCCCCGGTTGATATTAAATGGTTGCTGGAACTCTTCAATTCTCAACCGCCCAATTTCTATATCTTTTTCTAATTCAGATAAACAACGCAAATCAACCAGATATATAGGTACACTTACAGCAGGAGCAATAATTTGTACAGACTGCCCATTTAATGAAGCAAAAGTGGTGCGTAAAACTTCGTGCCGCCGCACAATTTCGTTGATGCTTTGTTCTAAAGCTTTCACATTTACCCGACCAAACAAGCGAAAGCTTTGGGGGAAATTGTAAAGGGGACTGTCAGGTAACAACTGTTCGAGAAACCACAATCTCTGCTGGGCAAAGGAAAGAGGTAAGTTTTGGTTGCGGGTTACAGGTGCCAGTGCCCAAGTGCGCCATTCTTGATGTTGCTTGAGTTGCACTTCGATACTTTTAGCCAAGCCCTCAACGGTAGGTGCATCGAATAAATGCCGTAATGGTATATCGAATTGATAGGTATCTCGAATGCGAGAAGTTACCTGTGTGGCTAACAGTGAGTGTCCCCCCATCTCAAAAAAGTTATCGTGGACGCTAATGTGCTGCAAGTTTAAAACTTCCTGCCAAATTTTTGTGAGTACTTCCTCAACGGCGGTACGAGGTAAAACAAAATCTTGCTCTGAATTCCATCGGTTGCTGTGTGGTACTGGTAGGGAGCGACGATCTACTTTGCCGTTGGGTGTGAGTGGCAATGCATTTAACATCACAAAACTTGAAGGCAGCATATAATCTGGTAACTTCTGTTGGAGAAATCTCCGAAGATTACCACTAATTGTCCGCTGCAAGGTTTTCCATAGATGTTGGGTTTCTAAGATATGGTCTATGCTTTGGTTAAAGAAGACTTTTTCACTGGGTGTGAGAGTCAACTCAACACCAGCCCGCTTACCCCGACTCCAAGCAACGCAGCCATTTAACCAAAGTTCTTCTGATATTATTGGCAACTTCAGACAAATACGGACTTGTTTACCTCTTTCCCAACTAAATGGCACGTCTACTAAGCACACGCCACCATTGGAAATATCTTCTGTTTGCAGTTTTACTATCCGATTGTCATCAGTCTCTACTCGGCAAAGACTTTGGTAAGGTACTCGTTCGGGAATTAAGTTGGAAACAATATAAGCAACTAAACGCTTGTTTCCAGGCACATCTTCACGCGCTATGACTGCGGCTTCGCGCACATCAGGATGTTGCAATAATATTGTCTCGATTTCTCCTAACTCTATACGGAAGCCGCGAATCTTCACTTGTTGGTCGATTCGACCGAGGTATTCTATATTCCCATTTGGTAAGTAACAAGCCAAGTCGCCTGTTTTATACAAGCGATGGGATTTAGCGTCAGGATTGGGAATAAAGCGTTCGTGAGTTAAATCTGGTCGATGGAGATAACCCCTAGCTAAACTAACGCCACCAATGTATAACTCTCCTGGAACACCGATAGGAACTGGCTTTAACTGATTATCGAGTATGTAGATTTGAGTGTTAGCTATGGGACGACCTATGGAGGGATAAGTAGGCCAGGAATCAGGATTCTTATCTAATGTTAAAGCTGTGACCACATGGGTTTCTGATGGCCCGTAGTGGTTGTGAAATGAGCAGTGTGGCAAGGATTTGAATAATTTGACAATGGCTGGAGTAATTTGCAATTGCTCGCCTGTGGTGGTAACTTCTTTGAGGCTAGTAAATAATTCCCAGCCAGACGCAGCTAGTTCTGCCATTTGCTGTAGTATGACCACAGGCAAAATCGCTTTTTCAATTTCTTGGTTGTGAATGAAGTGAGCTAAAGCTGTGGTGTCCCGGCGCAAGTTTTCTGAGATGAGAAACAAAGTTCCCCCGGAACACCAAGCCGCAAACATTTCATGAAAGCTAGCATCAAAGCTCAAGGAGGCAAATTGTAGGGTACGGACGCCTGTTAGTAGTGAGTTTAAATGCCATTGCAATAAATTCACTAAAGGACGATGAGCTAAACAAATACCCTTCGGTCTGCCTGTTGAGCCAGAGGTATAGATGATATATGCTAAATTCTCTGCTGTGACTTCTGTGGAGGGATTTTCCTGGCTGTATTGGTTTATCTTGTCCCAGTCGGTATCTAAACAAATAACTTGTGCTTGATGTTTGGGAAGCTCTGATAATAATTGCTGCTGTGTGAGTAATATGGATATCTGCGTATCCTCAATCATGAAAGCTAAACGCTCTTGGGGATATGCCGGATCTAGTGGTAAATAAGCAGCACCAGCTTTGAGAACCGCCAAAACTGCGATCGCCATTTCCGATGTTCTTTCTACACAGATTCCCACAGGCATATCTGGTTTCACACCCAAGGAATGCAAATAATGTGCTAGCTGATTCGCTCGCTGATTGAGGTTCTGGTAAGTCAGTGAAGATTGTTCCGGGTGATTTTCTACTTCTGGGATGACAGCTAAGGTATGTGGCGATCGCTCCACCTGGGCTTCAAATAGTTGATGAACGCATTTATCTAATGCGTAGTTAGTATTGGTCTGATTCCAATTGTCTAATAACTCTTTTTTCTCACTTACTGACAAGAGCTTTAGTTGATGAAAATATTCTGAATTTTGAATAATCTGATTCGCTAAAAATAGTAATCTCTCTAATAC
>NZ_JACKZU010000664.1:0-1811 GCF_014222165.1 Nostoc sp. 2RC | reverse complement strand
CAATACTTTTGCTCATTAAAATAATGTTACAAAAAAATATACTATAAAAAATTTTCAAAATAAATTTCAGTCCAACAACCTGTGAATTAAAGACCAGTTTTAATAGCATAAAAGAGCATCTATCATGAATCAAAACATTACTGGTTATCAAACACAAATGAGTAAAAAAATTAATAACGAACAAATTGAGCAAATACTCAAAGCAATTATCGCAGGTAAATATTCTTGGGCCTGCGTTTTAATCCTCCGTTTTTCGGGTTACAACCCAATAGATTACATACCCTATCGCACCTATATTAGATTGTTGAAAAATAATTGTTTAGTTGACACTTCCAAATCTAGTCAAACTAATAGTGAAGGTATGGAAACTTTAAATTTGAAGTCCACTTGGCTTCAATTATGAAAAATTAAAAGACGGTGTTTTGACACACGTTCATTGAAAAACAGCATTTCGGCGTAGCCTTATATCTTCCAATTCATACTTTTTTGTCATCATTAACATATGACTTATCCATTTACGAAGACACATAATACTCATATACTACAACCTACTCTCAAGGAGATTGTATGGCAGAAAAAGTATGAAGTTGCACAAATTCAGCAGGAAATGTCTTTGGCTTCATTGCAACGTCAGTTAACTGCTGCACCTACAGTACGGGATTTCTTAAGCGCTTTGCAACAAAGTCATTACCGACCTTGTATTATTGCAGAAGTGAAAAAAGCATCTTTAATTCATGGAATCATCAAACAAGACTTAGATCCAGTTGCCATTGCCAAAGCTTATGAACGTGGTGGTGCAACTTGTATCTCTGTGGTCACCGATCACAAGTTCTTTCACGGTAGTTTTGAAACTTTACGCATTATCCGCCACAGAGTAACATTACCTCTACTTTGCAAAGATTTTATTTTAGATCCGTGCCAAATTTATTTAGCACGAGCAGCAGGCGCAGATGCTGTACTACTGATTGCAAGCATTCTGTCCGATCGCCAACTGCAAAACTTTTTACGAGTAATTCACTATCTAGGGATGAACGCTTTGGTAGAAGTCCGTACTTTGGCAGAACTGGATCGGGTACTAAAGCTTGATGATGTACGTCTTATAGGAATCAACAATCAAAGTCTTGAAGATTTTAGCATTGATATTAATACAACTGGGCAGTTGCTGGCAGCTAGGCGATCGCAGATCCAGAGCTTGGGCATCAGTATAGTCAGTGAGTCCGGCTTGTATACACCTGCTGACTTATCCTTTGTTTCTGAAGCTGGTACACATGCTGTCTTGCTTGGAGACTCTTTAATCAAACAAGACGATGTACAGCAGGCTGTACGTAACCTGCTCCAACTAAATCTTTCTAACCACAACAACTTTCTTAAGAAGGCAATCAAAGAAAGATTGTTTTGAATTAATGATTGAACAATATCGGCTTTATTTCTCTTTTTGCCCAAGTCACGTAGGTGAAAGCACTACTGTTCAACGAATTTAGCCAATTCAGAAAAAAATTTTCGTTTAACCCTTGACAATACCCAATAGACTCGTTAATCTAGATAAGTGTGAAGGCGAGAGAAAAACGCCATCAACGACTGAACCGTAAAAATACAATACTTTGAAAGCTTTAAGATAACTAATCCTCGTCAAGGAAGTCTAGTTTGGCGTTACCAAATCAAGACTAACTAAAGAATTATAACTAGGATTCCGAAAAAGATATAGTCTTGTTTCGGATAACAAACTCAAAACACAACAAAACGGAGAGTTTGATCCTGGCTCAGGATGAACGCTGGCGGTATGCTTAACACATGCAAGTCGAACGGTGTCT
>NZ_JACKZU010000663.1:0-1821 GCF_014222165.1 Nostoc sp. 2RC | reverse complement strand
TGCCCCGACTCTACCCGTTGAGCTTTTTCTCGACTAATTCGTTAGTCAGCTTCGGATCGGCGCGTTTGCCTGTTTTTTTCAAAACTTGTCCCACGAAGAAGCCTTTGAGGTTGGTGTTACCGTTGCGATATTTTTCTAGTTCTTTGGGATTGGCGGCTATGACTTCATCAACGATGGGTTCGAGTACGGTAGGATCGCTGATTAGTTCTTGACCGGCAAAAGCTTTTTCTGGAGAAATACCACTGAGTAAGTCTGGTAGCTTTTCTTTAGCTTGGGCGTTACTAATTTTGCCTTTTTCAATTCGGACGATGACATCAGCTAAGTTGCTGGGAGTCAGGGCGATTTCAGTAATACTGAGTTTTTGTTTGTTGAGGTATGCGGCAATATCTTGAGTAATCCAGTTAGCAGCAGCTTTGGGATTTGCACCAGCCGCGATCGCTGCTTCAAAATATTCGGATACAGGACGATCTTCTGTTAAAACTCGCGCATCATAAGCCGAAAGCCCCAATTCATGTTCGTAACGATGGCGTTTTTGCGCTGGTAGTTCTGGTAGTTCGCTGTGCCATTTTTCTAATTGTTCGTTGGACACCTCAATTGGTGCTAAATCTGGTTCGGGGAAGTAGCGGTAATCGCTGGAACCTTCTTTAGTCCGCATACTAACGGTGCGTTGTGCGCCTTCTTCCCACAGCCGAGTTTCTTGGATGATGCGCTCCCCTGCTTCGATAGCTGCGATTTGCCGTTCAATTTCGTAATCAATGGCGCGTTGGATGGCGCTAAAGGAGTTCATGTTTTTAATTTCTACTTTGGTGCCAAATTTCTCTTGTCCCACTGGACGCACAGAGATATTGACATCGCAACGTAGAGATCCTTCTTGCATGTTGCCGTCGCTGACACCAAGATAGCGCATAATCCGCCGTAGTTCTTGGGCATATTCAGCAGCTTCGATTCCAGAACGCAAATCTGGTTCCGAGACGATTTCTACTAAGGGTATACCTGCGCGGTTGTAGTCTACCAGAGAATAGGCAGAACCGGAAAGGCGATCACTACCCGCATGTACCAATTTTCCCGCATCTTCCTCCATGTGCAGACGCGTGATACCAATGCGTTTGCGGCTAGGTTTTCCCTCAGCGTCTACTAACTCAATTTCTAACCAACCATGTTCGGCGATGGGTAAGTCATATTGAGAAATTTGGTAATTTTTCGGTAAATCTGGATAAAAATATTGTTTGCGGTCAAATTTGCTGTATTTCGCGATTTGACAATTCAGTGCCAAACCAGCTTTGACGGCATACTCTAATACTTTTTGATTTAGTACAGGTAAAACCCCAGGTAAACCCATACAAATGGGGTCAATGTTAGTATTGGGGTCAGCGCCGAATGCTGTGGAGCTACTAGAGAAAATCTTCGTATTAGTACTGAGTTGACAATGGGTTTCTAGACCAATAATTGCTTCGTACTCAGTCTTGACAGTTGTAGCAGAGGTCATAATATCACTAATTTGGGCACAATCCTTTCTAGTGCTACTATTGTAGCGGCGTATGGAGTTGCCCTAAAGACGGTTATTTGGGTGAATTATCCTAACTATAAGAAACTTAGTGCGCTGTTTGTCATTAGTCAAAATAATAAGGGACTAAGCGTAACACTTTACACAGCAAATTTAAATAAGTATCAAGTACGCCATCTAGCTTTGGTAGCTAGATCGAAAGCCGATTTTAATTTACAATTCCGGTTTCTGAATTCTGAATTCTGCCATATCATATTGTTTTGCTAAATGAATATTCCTGAAGGATTGATTTGGCATTTCTTTGCAATACTTAACTA
>NZ_JACKZU010000662.1:0-1824 GCF_014222165.1 Nostoc sp. 2RC | reverse complement strand
TAGAACAATGTATTGCCGAAACGCTCGCCCACAAAAGCATCGAGGTCGCCATCGCCATCGATATCGGCAAAGGTGGGCTTGGCCAAAGACCCCACATTAGTCAGACCGAAGGGGTTGGTGCTGGGGGCAGCAAACTGGGGATTGCTGGCACTGCCAGTGTTGCGGTAGAAAAATGTATTGCCGAAACGCTCGCCCACAAAAGCATCCAGGTCGCCATCGCCATCGATATCGGCTAAGGTGGGTGTGGCATATAACCCCACATTAGTTATACCGAAGGGGTTGGTGCCTTGGAAGGTAAACTGGGGATTGCTGGCACTGCCAGTGTTGCGGTAGAACAATGTATTGCCGTAACGCTCGCCCACAAAAGCATCCAGGTCGCCATCGCCATCGATATCGGCAAAGATAGGCACAGCAGAATACCCCACATCAGTCAGACCGAAGGGGTTGAAAATAATGTTTAAAAATCTTGGGTCAGTCATTTTGGTTTACTCTATGTTTAAGTTAATTGGGTTTCGACTTCTCTACCAGACGCTGCGCCTTAAGCATTCGCGGAGCGTCTCCGTTCGCGGAGCGTCTCGCAAGGAGAAGCAGAAGCAGAAGCAGAAGCTATGGCGTAGGCTTTACGTTCAACCCACGGGCATGGGGCACTTGTACTGAGCGCAGCTGAAATATGGGGTATGGGGTATGGAGAATTTTCTCCCTCATCTTCTGTGCTACCAAACTTGCCGCTAGGCAGTTTCCGTAGACGCTTTGCGTCTAAGCTTTGCTGATAAGTTTCTTTAGTTGTGAGTAAATTCTCAAAGCGCCAAATTTGATAACGCGTGCTAGTATATATACTGTTGTTGACTGCATACATGCCCATTGGTTTATCAAATAAGCGATCGCTAGCCGCTATCCTACCTTGCTGATTACAACTGATAAAAAACAGCCAATTACTTTGATAAGTAGTAAAGGCAAGGCTAATACCCTGAGTTTGCAGCCAGCCAGCTAACCCTGGCGAACAGTTAATTTTTAGTTTGGGTAAGTTTGATGAAGAAATACTGTCACTGTCGGGCAGAAAATCTCCCATAGGATATTTGATTCAGTAATCATTATTTGAGCAAAAAAAATTTCTGCATCATCCATAAACAGTCAAGGGATGGAGCCAGCACCCATTGATTAAATAAGGTTGGATATCAATTAACAAGGAACAGGGAGCAGGGAGCAGGGAGCAAGGGGTATAGTTCAGATGGGGATTTAACCGCATGTGAACAATAGCCACTTAGATATAAGTGGGGGACAAAAGACTATGTTCAGCTTTGCTCAACGGCTTTTTAGTTAGGGGTCACTTTCCCAAGCAACCTACCTCCAACCAACAACCTCTTTGTTGAAAATACTGTTTATTCCACAAGGGTTTCTAGATACTGGCAAAAAAATTTTTGGCCAGTATCTAGTAAATTACAAGGGTTTCAATACTCACAGCAATTTTCATTGATTTGAATAACAGTGAAACTGGGAGCGCAAGGTCTTGCGACTCTATGGCGTGGTTTATTTAGCTGAAAACTGCTGTAATTCAAACTAAACCTCAACGTTATGGTTTACTCAGTCATTAAATAATACAATTATTAATTGTGTATTCTTTGATAGCTTCATAAAAAATTTAATAACACCGAACTCTTGAATGCTTTAGAAAACTCACATATGCTTGGCA
Source organism: Nostoc sp. 2RC (assembly GCF_014222165.1). NCBI lineage: Bacteria > Bacillati > Cyanobacteriota > Cyanophyceae > Nostocales > Nostocaceae > Nostoc > Nostoc sp. 2RC. The sequence goes on along the minus strand of NZ_JACKZU010000662.1, from coordinate 134 downwards.
TTGCTTAGCCTACAAGATTAATTAAAGTGCCACACGCAAAGCACAATCAAGTAGGCAGTATTATCCGCAAATGTCAAGGCTGTAGCTCTGACAAGGACGACCCAAGCTCTTACAGTCTGCGCGATATACCCAAA
>NZ_JACKZU010000661.1:0-1830 GCF_014222165.1 Nostoc sp. 2RC | reverse complement strand
GAGAGGGGAGTCTGGGGAGTGTGGGGAGAAAGAAAATTTATGCTTCCCACCCCTCCCACACCTCCCACACTCCCCGCTTACCCCATGCCCCATCCCTAATCCAAACCTTTTAGACGATCGCTAGGGTCTGGGATTGGATGTTACTAACTTTGGATTCGATCGCTGTTCCCTTAAAGAAGTCTGGGTTGGCTTCGGTGTAGAACTTGTAGGGATTAGCGAATACATAAGACTTAAAGTCGGCTTCGGTAATCACGCCTTCTCTGACGAGATCCCAGCTTTCAGCCAAGGGGGAGGTGAGGTCGGGTACATCCCAGTGACCAACATCTGAGGAGTAGATGGCGTTGATTTTCACACCCAACGGATTGGCTTTGTTGTTGAATGCGGCGGCGATGGTGCGGTCGTCGGACTCGGAACCAAAGAAGAAGCTGTTCACCCAGCGATCTTTGATGTCTTCTATTGTTTCAATTCCTGCTGCGCCAAAATCGTTGAGTTCGCTACCAACTGGCTGGCGACTATGGCGGCTGAATGAAGAACCCAGTACGCTCTTGGTCAGTTGTTCTTTGCTTAGGGAATGTCCTTGAGTAATTTCGCCGCCAAAACGTTCAAACAACTCGAACAATTCATCAGCATTTGTTAGTTCTGGATTGTAGTTTTCCAGTCCTTTGAGGCTGCGCTTGGAGAAGCGATCGACCAAATGAATGTAGACGTGGGCACCCCAGTCTGCACCGCCTTCCAACATAGCAACGCGCAATTGTGGGAATCGTTTGGTAACGCCACCAAAGAATAATGCTTTGGCAAATGCTTGGGAACCATCGGCAAAGTGACCGATGTGGTTGTTCATGTAGTTACTGATGGAAGAACGTCCAGTCCAACCTTGGCTGCCGTAGTGGGTAGTAATGGGTACACCTAATTCGACGGCTTTAGCCCAGAATGGATCGTAGTCATATTCGCTATCCAAGCCGTAAAAGTCAATATAGGAGGCATATTTGGCGATTTCAGGGAATTGATCGGCTGGATATTTTTCAGCGATCGCCTTAATCGGCCGTTTCACACCACCAGGAATATTTGCTACTTTCAGACCCAGTGTTTTAACTGCAAATTCTAACTCCTCAATGGCTTCTTGGGGATTAGTCATGGGGATACCGGCTACCACCGTCAGGCGATCGCTATATTTGCGGTAGATATCAGCATGATAGTGATTCACCGCCCGTTGCAGTGCTTGACGGTTCTCTGGACTTGCGCCAGCTGGTGCTAAGACATTGTTGGGAAACAATACCGAATAATCTGAACCTTGTTCGGCCTGACGTTCATAAAGCAATGCAGGCAGAGTGTAAGTAGCAAGATCCAACGTATTGCGAGTAACTCTTGCCCACCAAGGCGATCGAATAGTGCGGTTGCGTTGGCGTTCTTCTGGTGTTTGTTGATACCAATCTTTCCCATTGCTCTTGGAGTTCAGACGAGAAGCTTCCGCCTTGCGTAATTCATCCACAAGTTTCGCACCGCCATAATTAGCGATGTAATCTTCAAAAGCTGGCGTGAAATCATTAGTATGAACGTCAGTATCAATTACCGGATAATCCAGAGTTGCTCTGATTGCAGCAGATTGTGAAGTCTTTAATCGGCTATATTCAGTCATGATTTTTTCTTCCAAAAATTACAATTGGTCATTAGTCATTAGTCATTAGTCATTAGTCATTGGGCATTGGGCATCGGGCATCGGGCATTGGGCATTGGGCATCGGGAAAGGAGAAAGATTTAATTTATTCCTTTCCCCTTTCCCCTTTTCCCTTTTCCCTTTTCCCTTTAACCTTTCCCCTTTCCCCTTTCCCC
>NZ_JACKZU010000660.1:0-1862 GCF_014222165.1 Nostoc sp. 2RC | reverse complement strand
AAATCAATGCTTTCAACCTGATTTCTTTACAAAACTTTACAACATGTCCCATTTTGCACGTATCCCGGCTGTACCCCTTGTTGAGCAGCTAAAACGTGCATCCGATGGTTTACTGTTCATGAGTGAGTCGGAATATCCATTATATGTTTTTCTTTGGGAAGGTATTGCACCTGCGACACCTGAAAAAGTTGTACAACAGACACATCATTCACAAGATACACCCGTTGAAATCGTGGGGGTTGACGACTTTTTCAAAGTAGCTACGACTCCTGAAGATTGGCACGGCGAAGAGGAGAAAGCAAGCGTCAACAAATTTCAAGCTCTTGTGCAAACACTTAAAGAAAACCTAAGCAATTTGCAGGTGTATCGCCTCGGACACAAAGAGGTTGATGTTTATATTGTTGGTCAAACCCCGACAGGAAATCTAGCGGGGATTTCTACTAAAGTTGTAGAAACTTGACTTGCTTAAGGACTATCTACTTTGCTTTCAATAACTTCCTGAATATTTGGGGAAACTGAGGAGAGAAAATCATAGCCTGTGAGTTTCTCTAATTCGTCAACGCTGACTTTATAAGTTCTCCAGTCATTGTTGATTTCTTGTTCATTTGGTATGTTCACCGCGATGACACGAGTGCTGGCGGTAATACCATTAATCCCAGAGCCTGGGGTATCTAGTACGACAACAATCTTCCAAGTCGATTGAGGAACTGTTACCTTACCTTTAAGGGGTTCGCCAAGACTACCAAAAGGCCCTGCAACAACATAAAGTTCTTTTCCCTGGCTTACCAGTTCTCGACAATAATCTTCTAAATTTCCCCATGTGTTGCGATTATTGTCTGGTGTTTGGGGCATCATGTTGGTCATTAGGAAAGTTGAGGAATTATCCTCTTTTGTCTTGGTGCGGTCTGCCGAAGGTACAATATGGCCTCGGTCATAACCTGAACCAGAGTACATAGAAGGAGTCACTCGCACCCAACCCGTAGGCAACGTGTTGTCCGGGCGGAAGTTATCTTGGCGCTCTGCGTCCCCTAACCATGAGGAGTTAAGCTGCCAGCTTGCCCAATTCGCAGTCCCTTTGCTTTGGTTGTATGAGAGTGCATACTGATTTTTGACCATCAGGTAATTATCAGGTGTAAGCTTTGTTGGCGTTGCACTGCTGGGATTTCCCAGGAGTAAATGCACACTTATTGATGGGGAAAGTTCGGTGTTAGGAGGCACTTGGGATTGCGCTGGCGAACACCCAATCACAAGCGCAACCAAAGCCGCTACACCCCAAAAACGACGGTTTGGCATAAATTTCTGGACTTTTAAAGATTTATCATCCCTGGCGGGAAGACCCCAAGTGTAACGCAGTGGAACTTGGGGATGAAAGCCCGGGCAGGATCTAGAGCACTTAACTAAGATAAAGTGGTTCTAGTCGCATAATTAAATAACTCTAATCATATAATTAGAGTTTTAAATATTTTCAAATTCTGTTTGAACAAGTCGGAGAAATTAGACCAGACTGGGTTATGAATTAATCTCCTGATGATTTTAACTCATTGTTGGTTTAACCAAGCTTCTAAATCAGCAATCCCAGAAAAGTCTAGTAATGCTTCTCCTAGATTCTCTAATTGTTCAATCGATAATCCTTTAATTCGCTCGATTAATGATGCATCAATTTCCCCAATACGGCGATTGAGTAAGCGTAGAACTAGACGTTGTTCTCCTTGCTTATTTCCGAACTGTATAGCTTGTTCTCTGTCTCTTTGATAAAGTGGTTCTAATCGCATAACTAACTCCCTAGTGCGATTCGTTTAACCCAAATGAGTAGAAATACTCTCTTAAGGTTAGCTAGGTTAACCAACCTAGACAACTTGGAT
>NZ_JACKZU010000659.1:0-1884 GCF_014222165.1 Nostoc sp. 2RC | reverse complement strand
CCCCTTTCCCCCTTTCCCCTTCCCCTTTTCCCGACTTCTCTTAGAAGTCTACTAATGACCGGTCAACCGTCAACCATCAACGAGTCTTCGTGAGGATTTTTTGGGAATAAAACGATGCTGATTCTTGGTTTTTGGCGCAATCTTGAGCAAATTTAATGAGATGATGTCCCACAAGACCGACGTGAATCAAGCTTTCAATATCGCCTGTTTTGAGTGCTGGTTTGGCCATTTTCCAGAATGTTTGACGATAATTACTAAATATACCTATCCGCACCAAAATATTTATTAAATAAGTTAAACCTTTACGAATGTTAGCCCCAGAGGTGCGGGCGGGGCTGTTAGGAACTTTGATGCGGTTTGGGTAGGTGTGTTCCATGTTGTAGGCAAACCGCTGATATAAAAATTCTGGCTCGTAAGCTGTGGTGATGCAGCGCCGCCACATTTCCACAACTTCGTCGTAAGGCATTAAAAATTCAACATTTGATTCGCGGTTTTCATCAAATACAAGCCTTCCTTCTGCTTCTAATCTCCGCCATAATGGAGTTCTTGGCAATGCATGAAGTAGGTTAATTGTCAACATGGGAATTTGAGAGGCGCGAATAAATTCGAGAATGCGATCGCCTGTTTCTGGTGTATCTGTATCTAAGCCGATAATTATCCCCGATACAACTTCCATGCCATAGCTATTTAAAATCTGAATGGCTTTTAAAATCGGCAGACTCAGATTTTGGTCTTTGGAAATTGCGTGGAGGGCTTGTGGTTCTGGTGTTTCAATGCCACAAAAGATGGTGCAGAAATAAGCTTCGCGCATCATCTCCAACAGTTTGGGACTTTGAGCGAGGTTGAGAGTTGCTTCGCAGGCAAATTGGATGGGATAGCCATTGCGTTTTTGCCAGTCAATGAGGTGAGGAAGCAAATTCATGGCGGCGCGGCGATCGCCAACAAAGTTATCATCAACAAAATATACTGCTCCCAAATTGCCTGATTGACGCATTGCGTCTAACTCAGCCACAACTTGCTGTGGCGTTTTCATCCGTGGGTTGCGTCCATAAAGTTCGGGAATATCACAAAACTCGCAACGATAAGGACAACCACTAGAAAACTGCACGTTTGCTAGGAAATAATCGTTGATATTCAATAAATGATAAGCTGGGGTGGGAAACTCCCCCAGAGGTAAACGTTCTTTAGTTTCAAAGCGAATTTGTGTTTGGGGACGTTCCGAGTGTTGGTCTAGATACTCAATCATGTCATCAGTTGCATCTCCCAATTCACCCAAATGTAAAATATCAAATTCTGGATAATATTCTGGGCAACCAGACACAGAAGGGCCGCCCACAACTGTGATTTTCCCGGCTCGATGGGCAAGTTCATTAATTTGATTAATTTGTGGTTTTTGAATATGCATCCCACTAACAATTACCACATCAGCCCATTGATAATCAGCCTTAGTTGCTGGTTTGACATTTTCATCAATAAACCGGACTTCCCACTCTTGAGGTAAATAAGCAGCCACAATTAAAATACCTTGGGGAGGCATAAAAGCCCGGACATTACCCGTAAGTGGGTAAGCATAATGAAATGTACCAAAAGAGCGACTGTATTTGGGAAAGACACAAAGGATACGTCTATAATTCGAGGGAATGTAGCGTTTTTTTTGGGTATTAGCAGCGGTTTTAGAATCTGCCGCCAGAGCAATTGGGTTTTCTAAAGACTTCAAATCTATAGTCATTACAAATTTCACCCCGGAAAACTGAGCAGCTAATTTAACAATCTACTGACACAATCAGCTTTAATTGCAACTAGCTTACCGCGATATTTCAGAAGTTTTTAATTGTAAGATGGAAGACTTACTTAAAAATAGGGAATGGGGCATTGGGCATTGGG
>NZ_JACKZU010000658.1:0-1917 GCF_014222165.1 Nostoc sp. 2RC | reverse complement strand
TCCTCCCACACCTCCCACACCTCCCACACCTCCTGCTTGCCCCATGCCCCATGCGCCATGCCCCATGCGCCATGCCCCATGCCCAATGCCCAACACTATAAGCGCGAAACAAACCCGATCGCTCCCCCTGCTAACACTAACCAAGCAGAGTTGATTTTGAATCGAAACACAGCGATCGCACTCACAATTGCCAGAGTAATTGTTAACCAATCAACCAATGCGGCTCGTCCTAATGTGTAGGTAACTCCCGCCATTAAACCTAAAGAAGCCGCATTCACGCCATCTAAAAATCCACTTGCCCAAGGAGATTGACGTAACTTAGAAACCCAAGGATTAACTATCCACACGAGGATAAAAGCTGGTAAAAAAATACCAATGGTACCAGCGATCGCCCCCGCATTTCCCGCTAATAAATAGCCGATAAATGTGGCGGTAGTAAAAACGGGGCCCGGTGTAAATTGCCCAATGGCCACAGCATCTAAAAGCTGTTGGGACGTAAGCCACTGGTTACGCTCAACTAATTCCCGTTGCAGAAATGCCAGCAATACGTAACCACTGCCGTAAAGAACGCAGCCAATTTTCAGAAAGAAGACAAACACATTCATCCAACTAACTGATGTGACTGCTGTTGTACTACCAACCTGAGCAAAAACACCTGAAAATGGCAATAGGAATGCTGCTTTTATATTTCCTCTACTTTGCCAATTCTTCAGTAGCATCACTGCCGCACCTAGCAAAATCAGCACTAAAATTTCATTTAGTTGAGCAAAATAGGCGGTAATCGCTGCTAACCCTGCAATAATTGTCGGTAAATCTTTGGCTGCCTTTTTGCCCAGATTCCATACAGCCTGAAGCACCACGGCAATAATTACAGGTTTGATTCCATAGAGCAACCATTCCACTTGGGGAATAGTTTGATAGCGAGCATAGATGACAGCTAATATCCATACGATGAGCATTGCAGGCAAAATAAAGCAACTTCCCGCAACCAGTAAACCGCGCCATCCGGCTCGTTCGTAGCCAATATGAATTGCTAATTCCGTTGAATTGGGGCCTGGAATCAAATTTGTAATCCCCAATAAATCTAGCAACTTCTCCCGGCTCATCCACTGACGGCGATTCACCACTTCATTGTCCATCATGGCAATATGGGCAGCAGGGCCACCAAAGGCGATCGTCCCCAATCGCAAAAAAACGATTGCCAGTTCCGTTAATCGCTGCTTCTGCTGTCTGGGAGTCAGGGTATTATCGGATTTCTGGATATCCTCAGCTTCCTGAGTCACTGTGATTTTCCTGATTTAATGATGTTGATAGCATTAATGTATCGAAATTCGATATCGTAAATCTATATATTCAGAAGTGAATTCATGCTACCATGCCCTTGACTAATAAATACGGTAAATCAATCGATATTATGGAGTATACATGAGTGATATTAAAAAAGTCAGCGATGAGTATTCCGCAGGTGGACAGCCAACCCCAGAGACACTAAAACAGCTTGCGGAAGAGGGGTACAAGTCTGTGGTTAATTTGCGTAGACGCGTAGCGGCTTGTCGTCAGACATCGCTTGATGAAGTTGGAGCATTAGTAGACGAACAGCAACAGGCTCAAGCCGTGGGGCTTGAATATGTCAACGTTCCACTCAAACCAAGCCAAACAAACGACAACTCCACAGCCAAAGTTCTCTCAGAACTACAGCAATTGCCTACTCCGGTATATTTTCATTGTGGTGCAGGCGGACGAGCCAGCGCTCTAGCCCTCATAGCCTTTGCAACCCAACATTAACTCAACCGCCAACAAGTTTTAGCAAAAGCAAAAGAACTTGACATCAATCCAGAACAAGTTCATCTCAAACAGTTTTTAGAAAATCTTGAGTAGGGAGTGGGGAGTGGTGACTGTTGACTGAGGGATTAAGAG
>NZ_JACKZU010000845.1:0-259 GCF_014222165.1 Nostoc sp. 2RC | reverse complement strand
CCTTATCCCCAGAGGGGCCCCCCCTTCCCCTTTTCCCCTTAACCGACAAGTATTGCATTGGGCATTGGGCATTGGTAATTTTTTGCCTATGAAATCCCAATTTTCAGTAATAAATTTATCTCAAATGGATAGTCCTGAAGACTAAGTGGGAAAGATAATACTCAGTTGCTCCAAGGGATAAGGAAGTCAGGAAGATAGGGGATGAGTGAAATGGGGTGAAACCACGCCCACCACCCCATGTCTCCATACTTCTAATGCC
>NZ_JACKZU010000844.1:0-259 GCF_014222165.1 Nostoc sp. 2RC | reverse complement strand
TCCGGTTTTACCCTTGCTAATGGTTAAACCGGAACAGGCATCTAAGAGAAATAGGTCGAATGAAAAACGATAGAGAAGGACAAGCGGCTATTCTCACCAATGCGGATTACTCGAAAATTCGCAGCAAGATTATAAGCCGCAAGTACAAGTTACTTTTTGATTTAGCTTGGTATACTGGCGAACGCTGGGGAGCGATTGTCAAGCTCCGAGTTGCTGACGTTTATACCCAGGATGGTACACCAAGGGAGTATATCAATTT